>CAZHXU010000007.1:16115-33430 GCA_964536535.1 uncultured Fusobacteriaceae bacterium | reverse complement strand
CATGAAATGGCTAAAGATGAAGCTAGACATGGAAGAGCTTTCTTAGGATTATTAGAAAGACACTTTGAAGGAAAAAAATAATTTAATAAGCTGAAGGTTTATCCTTCAGCTTTTTTTATAATATAATAATCTTTATACTCTTCTACCCTCAAATAACCATTCCTATTAAATATAGTCTCTATATCCCCTTTGTTTAAGATAATTTTATTTATCTCTTTTTCTACTCTATTAAGGAGTAAATCGTTGTCATACTCTTCTACCCTTATCTCTTCCCTACTCATACACTCTGTATTATATATCTTTATCTCCTCAAAAATTTTAGTTTTTCTATGGGGATGTGTGTAAGTACCCTTTCTAGCTTTTGTTCCTTTATACTTTATTACTATTATCCTACCCTCTTTACAAAAATGATTATTTAATATCTTAAAAAAATTATAGATCTCTTCATACCTAAGATAAAATAACTCTTCATAAAATAAGATAGTTTTAAACTTTTTTCTCAAATCAAAATAAGTAAGATACCCATGAATTAAATGAGTTTTTTCCCTTTTTTCATAATTAAGCCTTCTATAGTGTAGTTTTATATTCTCTTCATCTTCTTCTAGAGCATACACATCTATATCTTTTTTTACAAATTTTTCACTCAATTTACCCCTTTTAGACCCAATAATCAAAAGATTACCTTCTACTACTAAATCCTCTAGAAAAATATCTTTTTCTACTATATCTTCATACTCAGCCCAAAAACTTTTTGTATTAAGCATGGTTTAGCATCCTTAATACTTTAGTTTTTTCAACCATTCTAAGTATACTCTCTTCATTAGTATAATTTTTTACATCTTCAAGTTTAATCCATTTTAAATCTATAGATTCATTAGTAACAACTATTTTTTCATCTTTATCACCTACAAATATATACCTTATATCATAGTGGTAATGACCCTTTGTATCTTTATAGGGAGGAATAAGATGGATATCTATATCAAATATCTCTTTAAATCCTTTTATATTTTTTAGTCCCGATTCTTCTATAATTTCCCTATGGGCACTTTGATAAACACTTTCATCTTCTTCTGTATGTCCCCCTAACTGTATCCACATATTTAGTTTGGCATGGTGAGTAAGTAATACATATTCAAAGTTTTTATCAAGAACCCAACCAGAAGCTGTTAAATGCCCTTTTGTATTTACTTTTCCTAATAGGGCATTTTCTGTTTTGATAAAAGTAAGCATCTTTCCTACTTTTTCACTTTCATCCATATATCTTTTTTTATATTCAAATAAATCATCTATTAATAAGTCCATTTTTCACCTCAAATACATTATACCTAATATAGGTAAAAAAGTAAAAAGTACTTGCATATAATTTTAAATACTCTAAAATATAATTAAAAATAAAATTAGCTTTTTGCTAAAAATGATTGGGAGAAATATGAAAACTATTCTTTTTTATGCGTCAAATCATGGTTTTGGACACCTTACAAGAACTATTGCTATAGTTGAAAAGGTTATGAAAATATCTGATTATAGTGTTAGTTATGTTAGTGGTGCTAAACAGATTGATTTTGCTAAAAAATATCTAAATAAATATAAAGATAGAATCGAATTTAGAGTTGTTAATAACGACATAGGGCTTATTAATAACTGGAAGAGTTTAGAAGTAGATAAAATTAAAACTTTAGAGTTAATAGAGGAGTATTTAGAAGGTTTTGACAGTTTACTTGAAGGTGAGTACAACTACTATAAAAACAAAGAGATAGATAGGGTTATAGTAGATATTAGTATCCTTGGTATACATCTTGGGAAAAAACTTGGTTTACATACTAGTCTTATTACAAACTTTACTTGGTGTCAGCAATATGAATATCTTGATTTTCCAAAGGACTTAATAGATAAGTTTAAAGAAACATATAAATTAGTTGATGAAATAATCGAGTATGATTTGTCCCTTGGTTTAAGTGAATATAATGATAATATTATAGAGGGGCATATATTAGCTAGGGAAGTAGATGAAAAGAGGGTAGAAGAGATAAAAAACAAGTACGGCAATATCTTGATGATAAGTTGTGGACAATCTGCTGACTTACACAATATCCACATTAGGAATTTTAGTGGTACAATTATAAAGACACGTGGAGTAGAAGTAACTAGCACTAGCCCTGTTATTGAGTTAGACCTTGATGTACTCGATACGCAAAACTATGTTGCAGCAAGTAATCTTATTATTGCTAAAGCAGGTTGGGGAACTCTTGGAGAAGGATTAGTTGGTCATACGCCACTTGTATTAATGGAAAGAGATGTTCGTGAAGATACAGAGATGACTAATATATTAAAGGAAAGAAAATTAGCCATATCTATTCATCCAAAGGATATGAAAGATATAGATTATTTAAATTTGAGAAAAAATATTAAAGATAATATAGATATAGATAGACTTAATAAGACAGAGAATAATCTAAAAAATATAGCAAATTATCTAGTTAAGGGAGAAATATGATTATAGATTTTTATTTTTGGGGTAAACAATGTCCCTATAATGATAGTAATAAAAAGGTTCTTGAAGAATTTGTTGATAGATACAATGTAGAAGTTAACTACTTTCATATGGATGAAAAGATATGTAAAGATTTAAATTTTTATTCTCCCACTTTTACACTTTTGGATAAAAAATATAGATGGGCTGGTCCTATTAAGATGGAGATATTAGAAAATTACTATAAAACAGGGGAAATAAGTAGAAGAGCCTACGAGTTAGATACTCCTAATATAAGAGTAGAAGGAAAACTTCTCCCTCTTAACCTAGATACTTATCATTATATAAACCATAACTGCAGTATGTGTAAAAAAGATAAAAATAAGGGAATATGGCTAGAAGAGATAAGAGTTAGGAATAAACTGCCTCATCTAGGAGTACTAAATATAGTAGAAGACAGATGTGTTGGTGGTGCTGAATTTCTTCCATCACTAGAGGTGCCCTATGATATACCTAAAGGAGAAGATATAGCATTTTTGACATGTAATTATCTATCTAACGGAAAATATGATTACAAAAGTGCTCCATTAGAAAAATTAGAGGATGAATTAAAAGATATTGGATATAAAAGTATTGTTGTTATTGCTTCAGAAGATGTACTTTTTCCAAATGGAAGATTAAATTGGTTTATTGAAAAGGGATATGAAGATAAAGGTTTTCTTTATTATGAAGAACTCAATAAAGCTAAACAACACTTACTTATTAAATACTTGTAATATAGATAGAAGGGGGAAATATGAAGGTATTACATACTTCCGATTGGCATCTAGGAAAAAAACTAGAGGGTTATAGTCGTATAGATGAACAACAAAATTTTATAGATGAGATAATTCATATAGCTAATGAAAAAATGGTAGATATGGTAATAATTGCTGGGGATATCTATGATAGCCCAAACCCATCTTTTCAAGCTGAAAAACTATATTTTGATGCAATAAAAAGACTTAGTAACATGGGGAAAAGACCTGTTATTGTAATCAGTGGAAACCACGATAGTGCAGAAAAACTACTTGCTTCCCATACTCTTTCAAAGGAATTTGGAGTTATTACTTTTGGGCATATTTGGGAAGAAAAAGAACTTGGTAGATATGGTTCCTTTGAAGTTAGTGAGTCATATAAGGGTGCTATAGTAATTAAAATAGGTGAAAAAGAAGTTTTTATAAATGCTATGCCTTACCCAAGTGAAAAAGAGATTAGCGAAAATATAGGTGAATATGAAAACTATAGTGAGTGTTTAGGAAAGATCCTTTTGGAAACTCATAAAAATAATGTAAACAACCTACCTTCTATTATTATTTCACACTTATTTACCATAGGAAGCCACAAGGATGGAAGTGAAAGAGATATAGAACTTGGTGGTTCATTAGCTTTTGACCTTAATTATATGCCTAAAGCTGATTATGTAGCCCTTGGACACATACATAAACCTATGGTTTTTAAGGATAAAAACTGTGTTTATTCAGGGTCACCTATGGAGTTTAGGATTAGTGAAAATAAATTTGATAAAAAAGTATTTATAAAAGATTTATCTAGCGGGACTTTGGAAGAGATACCTCTAAAGATACACAAAGAAATAAAAGCATATACACTTTTTAGTATAGAAGAAGCTCTTCTTAAGTCCGCTGAACTTATGGATAAAAATGAGTGGATATACTTTTTCATAGAAACAGATAGACCCCTTAGAAACAAAGAAACAAAAGAGTTAAAAAGAAATAAAAATATAATAGAAATCATACCTAAAATAAACTGGCAAGACCAAGATGATTATATTATAGAAGAGTATAATGAAGAAAATGTAAAAGAAGCTTTTGTTAATTTTTACAAAAAAAATAGGAATATCGATATTCCACAGGAAGTTTATGATGCATTTGCATCTATAGTAGAAGGGAGTGAAGATGAAACCGATTAATCTCGAAATAGAAGGTTTACAAAGTTTTGAAGAAAAAGAAAATATTAACTTTGAGCACCTATGCGAATATGGACTTTTTGGTATCTTTGGCCCTACTGGTAGTGGAAAATCAACTATACTTGATGCTATTACCCTGGCTATCTATGGGGAAGTTGTTAGGATAAAAAATAGCAGAGAAGATACTTTATTTGACTTATTAAATATCAATTCAGATAGGATATTTGTAAGTTTTTCTTTTGGTATAGGAGAGGATATTTATAAGCTTGAAAGGGACTTTCGAAGAAGTAAAAAAGATAAAAAAGTAAGTAGCAAAAAAGTTCTAATGTATAAAAACGATACTATTATTGGAGAAAAAGTAGGAGAGATTAAAGAAGAAGTAGATAAGATTATAGGTTTGACTATGGACGATTTTACTCGTTCAGTCCTTCTACCCCAAGGAAAATTTAGTGACTTCCTAAAATTAAGTGGTGCCGAACGTAGACAGATGCTTGAGAGATTATTTGATTTGGAAAAATATGGTAGGGACTTAATCTATAAAGTCAGAGGGAAAAAATCCTATTATTCAAAAGAGATAGAAGGCATAGATAATCAAATCAAAGGTAAAGGAATAGTTAATATAGACGAGATAAAAGAAATAGATGAAGATTTGTCAGAATATAAAAGTAAAAAAGAGATACTAGAAAAAAGGTATGAAGAAAATAATAATATCTATAGGGAAAAATTAGAGGTGTTAAATCTTGTAGATGAGATAAAAAACTATACTGAGGAAAAAAATCTCTTAGATAATAAAAAAGAAGAGATACTTGTGATGGAAAAAAGCCTTGATAACCATAGTAAAGGAAAAGATATCTATGAAAAGTATGAAAGTTATGAAAAAGAAAAAGAGACTTTAGATATAGTAAGTAAAAGATATGATGAAATTAATCTATCTTCTAAATCTCTTGAAGAAAAAGTAGAAAATTTAAAGGAAAAATTGAATACTTCTAATAAAGTCCTAGAAAAACTTGAAAAAGACCTTGAAACTACTAGTGTATCTAAGGAAGAGTGGGATAGGGTTGCTGTATTAAAACTTCAAAAAGATGAATATCAAAAAACTCTTGATGCTTTGGTTAAATTAGATAATGAAGATAATCTTTTCCAAAAAGAATATGAAAAACTTAGGGAAAAAATAGGAGAAGAGAAAGTTTTTTTAGAAGAATTAAGTAATAAACTCACAACTTATGTTGGAGATAACAACAAAGTTATTTTAGACTTAGAAAAAGAGTTGATTCAAATCGACCTTGAAAAAGTGGAAAAATTGACAAATAAGATAGATGAGAAAAAAAATAAGTATGAAAAAGAGAAAAAAAGATTAGTTAAATTAGAAGATGAATTAAAAGTTTTGGAGGAAAAAATAAACCTTGAAGATAAAGTCCAAGAAGAGTATTGGAAGGGTAGGTTTATTAATGAATTAAAGGATAATTGTCCTTGTCCAATCTGTGGTAGTTTAGATCATGATAAAAAAGATGAGATACATATAGAAGAGTTAGAAAAAATAGATTATTCAGCAGATTTGATAAATATAAAAGGTGAGATTAAATCTATTAATTTGGAAGTTTTGTGGGTAGAAGTAGAAGAGTTAATTAAAGAATTAGATGGAAGGTCTTTTGATCAGTTAAAGGAGAAAAAAGCTAGATTAGAAGAAGAGATAAAAAATCTAAAAGAAGAAGACAAAAAAAACTCTGAAGAAAAAATCTCTTTGGAAAAAGAGATAGAAAAAAATAAAGATAATTATACAAAACTGCAAATTGAAGAAGAGAAACTAAAAGAGCAAGAAAAACACAGGAATACAAGTATAAAAGACTTTAAAGAGAAAAAAATAGAGGTTTTATCATCTATTAGTGCCTTTGACAAAAGTTTTATACTTAATGATAGTTTAGATTCTGAGAAGATAGATGAATACTTAAGTTCTATTAAAATAAAAGAAGATAAGGAATCAAATCTTAAAAAAGAAATTAAAAATCTAAAGATAGATATTAATAAAATTAAAGAAGATTTGAATTCAGATGAAGTCTCTCATTCAAAAGTAAAAGAAGAATTAAATAAATTAAAGGGTGAAAAAGAAATCCTTTATAAAAACCAAGAAAAATACTTTGAAAAGTATAATGAACTCCTTGAAAAATCAGTATTTGAAGATATAGTAGATGTAAAAAAAGCTATCTTAGATGATTTTGAAGGTTTAAAGGAAGAGATAGAAGGTTTTAAGAAAAAAGAGATAGAAGTTATAAATACACTAAAGATTCTTGGTGAAAAACTTGGTGATAGAACTACAACTAAAGATGAAGTTGATAGTTTATCTATAGAATTAGATAAGATAAAAAAAGAAAAAGAAGAAGTAGATACACACTTAGGAAGTCTTCAAAGTAAAAAGAATCAAATAGAAAAAGCTCTTGAAGAGATAAAAGAACTAATAGAAGTAAGAGGAAAACTAGAAAAATCCTTTGATATCTATGAAGATTTAAGTAAATTATTTGAGGGAAATAAATTTGTTGAATACCTTGCACTGAGTAAACTTAGGAGTATAGCAAAAGTTGCAAGTAGAAGGCTTGGGAATATAAGTAACGGTAGATACGGTCTTTGTACCGACGAAAATGGAAATTTTTTGATCGTAGACAACTTTAACGGTGGAGAAAGAAGGCGTAGTTCTACCCTTAGTGGAGGAGAGAGTTTTTTAGTTAGTTTATCTCTAGCTCTTGCTCTATCTAGCCAAATTCAGCTTAAGGGTATGGCACAACTTGAATTTTTCTTCTTAGATGAAGGTTTTGGTACACTAGATAATGATTTGTTAGAAAAAGTTATATCTAGTCTTGAAAATATAAGAGACACAGACGGTATAAAAATAGGAGTAATAAGCCATGTGGAAGAGCTCAAAGAGCGAATTCCGCGAAGGGTAGAAGTAAGTGGACCTATAAGTGGCGAAAGAGGAACAAAGATAAAAATTATATAAATTAAAATAGCTTAAACTAAATTTAGACTAGGTCATATCTAAAATAGTTTAAGCTATATTTTTTAGGAGTCATTACGATAAATAAATTCATGTAATAATTAATTTACTTCTAGAGTAGAAGTAAATTAAAGATTACAGGAAGGAAGGGCAAGAGCCCATTCCTTTTTATATTAAGCATTTACAGGTTCTGCTTCTACTTCTCCCATCTCCTCTTTAACTTTTTGTGCATCATAAAGTTTGAAGAATGGATAATAGATTGCTAAAGAAATTCCAAAGTTTATAACTTGAAGTATTACTGCACTAATAGCTCCTCCACTTGCAAGGAATCCTCCAACAAAGATTGGTGAAGTCCATGGTACAGCTATTCCAGCTGGTTTAGCTACCAAACCAGAACTCATGGCAAAATATGTTATTACTGTATTAACAAGTGGTGCTGTTATAAATGGTATCATGATAATTGGATTCATAAGTATAGGAACACCAAATATTACAGGTTCGTTAATATTAAATAATCCAGGAACTAAAGATAGTTTCCCAACTTCTTTAAGCTGTTTACTTTTAGCCATAGTTACCATTAGTACAACAAAAGCTAACGTACCTCCAGCTCCTCCAACATAGATAAATATATCAAAGAATTGTTGAGTAATAATATTTGGTAATGCTTCTCCAGCTTGGAAAGCCATTCTGTTTTGATCCATAAGTTGTAACCATACTGGACTCATTACAGCAAATACTATTGAAGCACCATGTACTCCAACAACCCAAAGGATATGTAGGATAATTACTGAAATTAATGCTCCAAATAATGATCCACCTAATAAACTAAGTGGTTTACCAAGTACCGTTGCTACAACATCAT
This sequence comes from uncultured Fusobacteriaceae bacterium, assembly GCA_964536535.1. Lineage (GTDB taxonomy): Bacteria > Fusobacteriota > Fusobacteriia > Fusobacteriales > Fusobacteriaceae > CAZFBB01. The sequence continues at coordinate 25,143 of CAZHXU010000007.1, read as the reverse complement.
GTATACTTGCTATTGATGTTTGTTCTATAAGTAATCTTAATATCCAAAATGATGTTATAGTTATTACAAATGGAATCAAAGCAGTAAATGATTTTGCTACTGCAGGTGGAACACTATCAGGCATCTTAATAGTTATACCTTTTTGAACAACTAGTCTATAGATTTCAGTTGCAAATATAGCTACGATAATAGCAACAAACATTCCTACTGATCCCATTTGAGCTGTAGGTATACCTGTAACTGGACCATTTGCAGTATTAATAGTAAATGGTGTTACTAACATAAATGATACAAGAGATAAGATACTTGCAGGTAAAGTGTCTACTTTGTATTTTTCAGCAAGTCTATAACTAACACCTATACTTGTAATCATACCAACCAAACCAAAAGTAACATTAACTGGATATAATAATTTTGTTAACCAAGCTTCCCCAAATACTTTTGCCATAAAATCACTATAACCAGGTACTGGAATAAATCCTAATACTAAAAATATTGACCCAGCAATAATAAGTGGCATTGTTAGTATTACACCATCTCTTATTGCTCCTACATGCTTGTTATTTGCTATTTTACCAGCAACAGGCATAAAATGTTTTTCTAGTGCTTTTTCAAATTTTTTCATCATTGACATTCTATTTACCTCCATTTTTTTTATGAAATTTAATATTCATTATTTTGAATATTGATTACATTTTTAGCTTATCTAAAAAACTTCTACCCCTACCTATTCCTATATCAATAGAGTAATAATCAAGTACCGATGCTCCTATGTCAGCAAGGGTTTTTCTATGACCAAAGTTTATTCCTTCTATTCCTTCTTTATAAAAAAGTAGTGGCACCTTTTCTCTAGTATGTTTACTATGACCAATATTAGGATCATTGCCGTGATCAGCAGTTACTACTAAAATATCTTCTTTATTTAATTTATCTATAATTTTAATAAGATATTTATCAACTAGAATAAGTCTATCCATATACCTTTTACTATCTTCACTATGACCTGCAAGGTCTGTTTCTTGGATATTTATACAGAAATATCCCTTTTCATTCTTATTTATCTCTTCAAGGGCTAAAGTAAAAATCTCATCTGTATCTACCCTCTTTTCATAGTTTATCCCTTGTGGATTTTTTACTATGTCAGCTACTTTTCCAAACAAAAATGTTTTTATGTTATTTTTATCTAAAAAATATGGGATTTGTTTCTTTTCATCTATACCATAACCCATATGTTCTACTCTAAACCCACTTTTATAGATACCACTTTTTGGTGTATCTATCCCTGCAAACTGACCCTTTTCTTTATAAGCTTTTTTTATTGCTTCTACTTCCGAGTCACCTCCAAAAGCAATAACACGTGCTACTTTAACACTTTCTCTCACTATCTTTCCTACTTTTATTACTTTCTCAAAGTCACTTTCTACAAAAGAAGCAGCTATATTATATACTTGTCCCAAATCAGCTTCTAAATTGTCTCCAATAAAGATATTATTATCTACTACAAGTATCTTTTCAAACTCTTCTACCCTATGACCACCTAATATAAGAGCTTTTTTTACTTTTTCTTTTACATTTCCAAATGGTTCTTCTAGAGGTTTTTTGGGTATAGTACCCATAAGTTCTTGGTGCCCCATAAATGTATCACAACCATAGTGAGCAAGATCTATAGTTCCATAGTTTGCTTTTTGACTAAATTTGAGGTTTTTTAACTCTTTTCCAAGGGCATTCCCTAGTCCCAAATCTTCAAAATTTTGAAGATTGATTTGTGGAAAAGTATTTAAGACACTCAAACAAGTATTTGCTCCTATATCTTCTGGTCTAACTATTGGGACATCATCCATATGACCAATTCCAAAACTATCAACTACTACTACAATAAATCTACCTATATTAATCACCTAAAACCTTCCCTTGACTATCATAGATACCAACAATATTAATATTTCCACTTTTTATACCTTCTACCAAAACTACTTTACTCCTAGTTACAAATATTTGGGTTCTAAAAGCCATTAACACCAGACTTCCCACTGGCATCTTTTCTTCCAGTGTAAAATAATAATCTATACTATCTCCACTAGGGCTTGTTACATCTATTTCATTCCAACTACCGTCAAAAACTAAAGCTTTATTTATATATCCCCTTGGATATCTACCACCACCAAAAGCATAACTTTTATCCCCATAATAATGGGATACTTCAGATAAATATGTTATTGCTATCTTTTCTTCCCTTTTTCCCAGTAGATAATTTGGCATAGTACCACTGAGGCTATGACCAGGTTCACCGTGGGTAACACCAAATCTAGAAAGTATATCTAGAGTTTCTATACAAGTTGCTGATGGTGCATTTAACTGATTTATTTTTATGCCTTTTTTTTCTAAAACTTCTTTTCCCTTAGATAAACTTAATAGATTATTTGTATTTTCTGGAATACTGTTTTTGTATAGGATACAAGGAAATGCAGTTAAACCTTCTACTTCTACCCCTTCTATCTTCCTAATTTCATCTATTACTTCCCAAAGTTTCTCTAGTAAAAATCCACCCTCTTGGCTTTCATAGATAATGTCATCTTTTCCTACTACTCTCAAGAGTATCTTTTGTACTTTTCCTAGTTTTTTAGCTATCTCAGCTACTTCTTTTATCTTCTCAATAGTATAACAAGTAATTACTTCTACATTGTTTTTAATAAAAAACTCAAGTTTATTACTTGGAATTTGTACCAAATGACCCACATGGGATACTTTAACACCTTTTTTTATTAACTCTTCACCTTCTCTATAGTCAACAGCTACTATTCCTTCATATCCCATCTCAACTAGTTTTTTTGCTATATATGGGTTTCTTCCAATTTGTTTTGTCATTGCATATAGTTTTATATTCTTTTCCTTTCCTTTATCTAAGAGCTTTTGGCTATTTTCAAATAAAGTATCAAGATCTATAATATAACTATCTGCTTCTACTTTCCCTTCTTCCCAGAGGGATTTGGCTATGTTTATAAGTTCTTTATTCTCTTCTTTTAATAAGTGTAAAAACATACATTCTCCTCTATATCACTAGTTAATATAATAGATAATATTAACTATTATTGTTGTTACTAATAGTGCCAGTGGTCCTATCCCAATCTTTAATATCTTTTTTCCGCAAATATCATTTATATAGTATAAAAATAATAATATAGATATACCTAAAGCACCTGAGATTTTGTAAGATAAAAATACAGATATGATAAGTAAAGCAAGTTCCATTACTTTATTCATATTATTTCTTATTACATCAGCTACTTCTCTTAGGTTTGGATAAATAAGTAATAATTTCCCTAGTTTTTCTAGTGTATATGCTTCTAATATAATTACCAAACCTCCTACTAAACCTCCTATATAAATATTGGGAATAAAGTAGGTAGAAGCAAATACAAGTGTGTATCCTCCAACACTAACTATACCTGTAGACATAGCTGTTGTTGCAAGTAATGGTACAAAAGCAAAAACTCTAAGTAACTCTGCCATAGATGTAAAAGTACTATCTGAAGCTAGATTAAATAAAGATACTTCAGACCCAGCAATAAATCCTCCACTAGCTCCTACTCCAAGTAATACTCCTATTGGAACAAGGTAAATAGTTGATTTTTTTACTTTTTCTATTTGTTTTTCAAACATAAACATGTCATCTTCATCTAACTCATCTTTTTCTCTCTTTTCTATATTAACTATTAATACAAAAAGTATACAAAAAGATACAAGAAATATTGATGTTTGGTATGGTATACTTAAAAAATTCTTTAAACCTATTGATATAACTAACGTTACTGCTGAACTAATCAGTGCTTTTTTTAATTTATATCTATCTAAGATGATTATTAGGGGTAATATTGCGATTATTCCCATTATCATTGGTCCTATACTCGGCAGATATAACCTTGGATCTAATTTTATATATGTTTTACTAACTTCTAATATATAAAAAGCTAAAGTTATTATTAATCCCCATAAAAGCCCCTTTAAAAAAGCAATTATTCTGTTTTTACTAGATACACCCAAAATATCTGTTGGTAAAAAAAGTAACCACGGATTAAATAAACTAGTTAATATAGTAAAAGGGATTCCTACAGATGCAATAAAACCTGTACTCAAATCATAACTTCTTTTTTTTCCCTCTTTTCTATCCATTAATCCCCTTTCAATTTGGGGCATAATAGGTCTTATTCCATCATGAAAACATGCAAGATTCATATGGGTAACTAAACTAGCAAAAGCACATAATAAAGGTATTATAAAAAAATACATATTATTCTCCTTCTACTAATGCCTCTAATAATAATGGTATTGTTTTATCTATATTTTCTATAGACATTCCAAAAGCAACTTTTCCACTTTTAACAAAAGCTTCTATCTCTTCTTTATTTGGACTTTGACCTGGTTTTGCTACTGTACAGCAGTTATCAAAACCTAACAAACCTATTGCTATAGATATAGCTGCTCCTGCTCCAGTATTACATGCTCCAAAGTAAAAATCAGCTTCGCCTTTTTTTACCATTTTTGCACCTTTCATATCTGTAGTGATAAAAGTTTCTATCTCTTTTCCACTTTTTTTAATTGCATTTTCCATCTCTTCTCTCTCTAATCCTGCTAATACTATCTTCATCTATACCTCCTTAAAAAATTTCCTTGGGTTCTCAATAAGCATCATGTCTATCTCTTTTTCACTTAAGCCCCCTTGGCGTAACATAGGAACAAAAGTATCTAATAAATAAGAAAATCCTAATCCACCATTAACTTTAAGGTGAGATTTTCTTGTAATATCCATACTTAACATTAATCTATTTAATAAACCTCTTTTTTTCAGTTCAATTATATTTTTTACTCTTTTTTCATCGGGATAATAACTATTTTTTCCTATAGTATCAAATTGGACATATGCTCCTTTATCAATAATCTCTAAGATAGTATCCATATTATCTCGAAGATCACAATGACCTATAGTTACATCTTCTAGGTTTATTCCTTCTTCTTCAAAGAGTTTTATTTGGGCTAAAGCCATAGTACTTAGGCTAGTATGTGTAGATATTGGTACTCCACTTTCTTTCTGAGCTATAGTACTTGCCAAAAAGACCTTTTTCTCTAGAGGATGAAACTGATTATAACTAGTACCTATCTCACCTATCAAACTAGCTTTTTTATTAGTACCATCTATACCTATATTTATTTCTTCTAAGAGTATTTTTGCCAGTTGTTCTGCTGTAAACTCTTCTACTTCTTTTGGAAAAAACTCCTTTATATAATAACCAGTACCTACTAATACTTCTATATTACTTTTTTCTTCAAGGTAGATTATGTCATTTATATTACGACCCATACCTCTATTTGTTACTTCTACTATCCTACTTACTCCTTTTTTATATAGCTCATCTAACTCTTCCTTTAATACTTCTCTTTCATTAAGGTGTGTATCTTTATCTTTTTTTATCCTAGATAAATCTATGTGTAAGTGTTCGTGACAATAACATATTCCTCTCATAATTACTCCTCTAATAAAAACAAGATATTAGCATACATATATGTTTCTTCTGTTTTTGGCATAGACAGAGCTAATATCTCTTCTATATCTTTATATATAGCTAATACTTTTTGATACTCTTTAGATTCTTTTATCTCCGAAAGAGTATCCATATTAAGTCCTACTATCTCTTCATCATTTTTTATCCTAACTAAAGCACGACCAAGGTGACTTAACATTCCACCACCCTTTTCTTCAGTTAAAATTATTCCCCATTTTTTAGCTAACATATCTACTATTTTGTATAATTTATCTTCTACTTCCAAATCTATAAGATTTGCTTCCCTTAATATACTTATATATTCTCTCATTTTTACTCCTTAATAACTAGGTATCTCTCTACCTTCAACTACATTTATTTGATGTTCTTTTATATTTTCTATTGAAACTACTTTATTAAGTATCTTTTCCAAATGGAACTTTTCTTTATCTATTAACATCACAGCTTTTGTCCCATCTATATTTTCTTCTTTTTTATCAAGTTCTCTATACTTAAGTCCTGCTTTTGTTATCTTTTCTTCATTATCTATACTCCAAATAGCTCCGTCTATATAACCTTTATTTATAAGCTCAAAAATCTCGCTATAATTAACATCTACTATTTCATAATCTTCATTATTTTGAAAATTTAGTTTAGTTAAAAAATACTGGTCAAGAGAACTTTTATCTACTCCTATACGTTTGATATTTTCATTTTTATAGATTAAACCATGGCTCTTTACATAAGTTCCTTGTGGAAACTCTATGGCTATATGAAGGTTATTATCTTTTTTTATATACTCCTTTGCAGCAAGTTTTGAAACTATAGCAAAATCATACATACCTTTTTGTAGATAAGTAAGTCTTGTATTAGCTCCTCTCATATGAGCAAAATATAATGGAACCAATTTTGATACTTCTTTTTTTATCCCACTTGCTAAACCTTCATACCTTTTTGAATAAGGTAGAGGCATTACTCCTACCAAACTCTCTGCACCAGACAGTTTTAACAAGATACTATAGTTTATATCTTCTATATATGTTCCAAGGTGACCTTTTCTCTTTAATTTTATCCCATTTAATTCTTCCAGTTGCTTCATTGCTTTTTGTATAGTACCAACAGATAATTGAAGCATAGTTGAACAAGTTGAGATAGTATCTATCTTTTCATCTATTTCAAAGTTTAAAAAATACTTAGACAGATTAATTAGAGCTTGACCATCTTTTCTCATTAAATTATTTTTATTCAAACCCTTCCTCCAATATTCATTATTTTGAATTTTCTACTAAAGTTATATTTCATTTTTCAATAATTGTCAAATAATATTTTGCCTTAGTATTCAGTCTTTGACTAAAGTGTTTTATTTTAGGTATTTATACGAATAAAATCAACCAGTCTTCAATATTTTGAATCTTCAAAGTAAAAAATTATTTTTTACAAGATTTTAACTAATCTATCTTTTTAAGAGGATTTATGATAAAATAATCATATTTAATATAGATATTATTTCATACTAGATTCCTAGGGGGCATAATGGAAAAAATAGGTGTTTTTATTGGCAAGTTTTATCCCTTTCATATGGGACATGCTTATGTTATTGAAGAAAGTTTTAAAGTTTTAGATAAACTAATAATTGTACCTTGTTGGGATGAGGGTCAAACTATCCCACTAGAAATAAGGGTAGAAGAAATTAGAGATTTTTCTAATAAAAACAACTTTGGTGATTTTGTTATAATAGATGAGTGTCTTATAACAACTAAACTAGGTACAGAACATAAAGGAGAAAGTAGAAGAGATTTATCTTTTATTTGGTCCAAATATTTAATAGATAAATATCCAAATATGACTCATTTTGTAGGTTCAGAACCTTATGTACAAATGATGGCTACTTATGGTAACAAAGAAGCTCTTGTTTATAATAGACAATTTGATATTAGTTCTAGAAAGATTAGAAGTTCTTTTAATATGGCTAAAACTTATAATAATTATCTATTTAAGATTGCAATAGTAGGTATAGAATCTAGTGGAAAATCAACATTAGTTCGTAAGATAGATGATATAATAGAGGAAGTAGAAGTGGTAGAAGAGTATGGTCGTATCTACTGTGAAGCGAATACTAATATAAAAGAACACATTAACCACGAAGATTATCTTCTTCCACAAGACCTTGTAAATATAGCAATTGGTCATAATCGTATGTTTATCTCAGCTTATAGAAAAGCTTTGCATCAGAATAAAAAAGTAATCGTAGCTGATACGGAACATGTTGTGACAAAGAGGTTTTTATCCTATTATGATAATTGCCAAGAAGAGATGGCGTTACTTGATCATATGTGTCACAATCAATACTATGATTTAGTAGTTTATCTAGAGCCTCTTGATTTACATCTTGATGGGACAAGATTAGCATACAATAAAAAAGAAAGAAACGAACAAAATTTACGGTTAAAAGAGATGGTTAAAAAGTATCATTCAAATATAATATATCTTTCTGAGGATAAATTGGAAGATAGAATAGGTATTTTAAAAGAGATTATTAATAAATATATAAAGGAGTTATGATGAAGTTAAATTTAGATTTAGTAGGAGATTTTAAAGGGTGGAAAAAAGCAGAATATACATGGCTTTCTCTTGCCCTAGTTACAATTATTGTACTTTGTTATATGTGGCAAAGTAGATTAATAGATTATGTGTCTAGTATTGCTGGTGTTTTATGTGTTGTTCTTGTTGCAAAGCAAAAAACGTCAAACTATATATATGGATTTATAAATGTTTTATTGTATGCTTATATAGCTTATACAAACAAGTTATATGGAGATTTTGCTCTAAATGCATTTTTTTATCTACCATTCCAATTTATAGGTTTTTATTTTTGGAACAAATATGAAAGTGTAGAATCAAGAAGTCTTAGTAAAAAACAACTAAGTATTATTAGTTTAAGCAGTATAGTAGCTATTTTATTGTATTCAGTTTATCTAAAAAATATTGGAGATATTGCTCCACTAGCAGATTCTACTTCTACTATCTTATCAATAGTAGCAACCTTCCTAATGGTAGCTAGGTTTACTGAACAATGGATTTGTTGGATAATTGTAAATGTTGTAAGTGTATTTATGTGGATAGTAGCATTTAGAGGTGGGTCTACAGATATAGGTACCCTTGCTATGTGGTGTTTATTCCTTATTAATAGTGTTTATGGATACTTTAGTTGGAAGAAAAACGAAAATGAAAGTGAAGAAGTCAACTTAAATAGTATATAAGTGTCAACGTTGGCACTTTTATTAATAGAACTTGGATAATTATACTTTAGGAGGAAATATGGAATACAAATTAATGTCAGTAATAGCTTTAGTTGTTGGATTATATGCTATTATTGCATCAGTACTAAATTTTGAATTTTTCTTTAACAATAAAAAAGCACAAAGAATGGTAAATGTTTTTGGTAGAAAAGGAGCTAGAATTTTTTATGGAATCCTTGGTCTTCTACTTAT
>CAZHXU010000007.1:10779-16015 GCA_964536535.1 uncultured Fusobacteriaceae bacterium | reverse complement strand
CCTTACTTATCTCTTGTCTAAATGAATATGTTACTAACTTTTCAATATTTGCTCCTACTAGTATTCCACCCATAACAAGTATTAGTCCTTGACCAATATTTGTTCTATTAATAAATAATCCTATAATAATTGCAAATATACCAAAAAATAAATAGAATAAAATCCTAGTTTTTGTAGTTTTTTTCATATCATCCTTTAATGCTTTTTTATGGATTTCTTCAAATTTCCCCATTACATTCTCCTTAATACTACTTTTATCAACATATAACACATAACAATAACTATTAATGTAGCCATATGAAATAATATAGCACACAACTTATTTTTACTGTGAAAGTGTATAAACCTTTCAAAATTATCCTCTATCTTTCTAACTTTTATTATATAAATAATAAAATATAATAAAGAACTTATTGGCCATAGGAAAAATATAATCATTCTTCCTATACCTTTATTAAATAGGAGTAAAAAAGGGAGTAGAAGGGCTACTCCATAAATTTTACTCATTTTTTTTATACCTTCAATAATTTTTTTATCTTCTACTCTCATTCTCTTCCTTCAAAACATGAAAATTTCTTTTTATCATACCATTTAAGTGATAAAATCCTTGGTTTTTATAGTAATCAACTAAATCATTATCACAACACAAATCTATTGCATATAGATTTTTCAAATCATCATTTATTTCCTTTAGTAGTTCCTTACCAATACCTTGATTCTGATACTCAGGCAAAACTTCCAAAAGAGGTATATAAGCATATAATACTTTGTCTGTTATAGCGTTTACAAAACCAACAACTCTATTTTGCTCTTCATCTATAGCTAACACTATATGTTCACTATTTTTAAGGATTTTATAATGCATCTCTTTTGTAGGTTTATTTGGCCAAGCTACAAAAAACCCTTCTAAATCTTCTTTTTTTACTTTATCTAAATTTTTTATATATTTAATCATCATAATCCCCTATTTTTTTCTAGCTATAAGATAAAATCTATGGCAAGTACAATCAAAATAACCCTTTTGTTCAATTAACTCTTCTAACTCTACAAGTTTATCATAATATTTTTCAACTGAAAAATCTTCTATTTGCCAAGGTATAGCTTTTAGATAGTATATAATTGCTTCTATACTATAAAACCTAGTTACTGCTCTCTCTTCTCTTTTTTCAACTATCTCCATGCTTGTATCATCAAATTTTTTTGATACATAATCTAGATTCCAATAGAGGTATTCACACTTTGGACCATCTAATATTTCATTTAATTCCATATCATTTTCTCCACCAACTTGTTGACTTACAAAAACACCTTGATCTTTTAATACACGTTCTACTTCTTTTCCAATTAGAGATTCATGTCTATTTATTATCACATCAAATTTATTATCATCAAAAGGAATTATATCATCTACTATCTCCTTTACTTCTACCCCCAACTTCCCTAACCTATCTTGTGCTATCTTTATATTTGGTTTATACCCCTCAGTTGCAAAGGTATTTTTAGGTAAAAAATCTAATCCCGATAAAAACTCTCCTCCACCAGTTCCCATATCTAATAATACACTCTTTTGACTTATATACTTTTTAATTAGGGAGTAATAATTCCAGGGTAGAAGACCTTCTTTCATAAGTCCATATTTATCCAAAAATTCAAAATCCCAACCTTTAAACTCTTCATTTTCTATACTTTTATAATGCTCTAATCTATTCATCTTCTCCCCTTTTAGCAATAGACATAAATGAACCTTTTTTTACTCTCTCTTCTAATGTAACTTCGATTATTTCAAGATTCAGTTCGTTTAAAACTTCTTTTACTTCATATAAATCATGCCCACATAGATTAAATTTTTCTAAATACTTTTCATTTTTTATCTTATCTTTTATCTCAAGGGCTACTTCTACTCGACCATGTGCCAATGATTTATTTTCCCATACAAAAGAATAATCAGACGAATCATATGTATAAACTGCACAAGTCATTTTATTCGCTTTTTCCCTAGTTCCCCCATCAAAAACTATCAATCCACCCTTTTTACAAATACTTTTCATTCCTTTTATGCCTTCATAAAAATCATTTTTATTATGAAAATGCCCCATAGTATCAAAGGAAAAAACAACATCAAACTTTTCTTCTGAAGAAAGGTTTTTCATATCTATTTTTTTTACATTCAAACCTTTTTCCCTTGCTCTTATTAACATAGAATCACTTAGATCTGAACCTTCTACTTCAAAACCATACTTCCTAAGTTTATTTAGTAATATCCCTGTTCCACAACTTGCATCATAGAGTTTTTTTCCTTTTATATTATTTTTGCCAATTATTTCAACAAGAAAGTCAGCATATTTATCATGCAGACTAGGTACATTCTTTTTTATAAACTCATCATAAAATCTGCCAAAAATTTCATATGCTTCTACTTCTTTCATATCTTCCCCCTCAAGATTTTATTATTAGTTTATATATTATTATATCTTCAATGTCCAGTCAAGAAAAGATATTCATATCCCAATTTTTTTAAGAATTTCAATTTATCAAATAGGATAGATTTCTCAAGTTTTCGAAAAATTATACAAGATTAATTATTTCTTAAATAACAAAAACGACCAATTCTCAAAAAAATCAGTCGTTAATTTTATATATTAATTTAATATCTATATGTTCCAATATACTCAAACTCACCAAATTTTTTATCCTCTTCTACCCATTTCCCTCCTAGATTCAGATATTCTCCTCCAAGTTCTATATGGGCTTTTGCGATTCCCATATCTATATAATATGTTGTTAATCCTTCTTTATAACTACTTTTATCTCCAAAAAGATGATAACTTTTCCCTTCTTTTATTACCCTCCAAGGCTGCCTATTCACAGCAGATGGTGCCACTCTTAATAGGTCTAATACTTCATCTTTTTTTTCTAACCCTACCAAACTTTCATCAAAATAAATCTCTTTATACTCTTTTCTACTTGTTGATTTGACTAAAAGAGCTACTCCTTTTTCAATCAACCTTTTTTTCCCACTATCATAACCTATAGGACTCACTATTAATATATCATCATACTTATCCAAAAAGTTTTTTGCAAAGGTACTTTTATTAAATGTTCCTGCCATCCAACAACTTCCAAAACCTAATTTTGTTAGTTCTATTATTACTTTTTCAAATCTACTTCCAAACTCTACTAATTTTTCCTTCTGATCTCTAATACTTTTATTTACCAAAACTACTATATAGTATTTTGCTCCTTTTATTACTCCATAAGTTCCAAAACCCTTAAAAAGTCCATTTTCTTCTCTAGAAATTATTAGTTTATAATCGTCTGTACTATTTTTTTCAAGTAATTCTTCAATCTCTCTAAGTTTTTTATCTTCAATCTCTCTAGAATCAAAAGTTCTAACAGATTTTCTTTTATTTATTGCTTCTTTTATACTTAACATATCTTCTCCCTACTCTATTATATATATATATATTTATTACTACAAGATTTTAATCAAATAAAATGTATAAAGAATCAATATATAAAAAGATAAGTTTGAACCTTTAATTTAAACTACTTATTTTTATTTTGATTTATCTTCGTTTAATAAATATAATCTTTTCTTTTCTCTGTTACTATAATAACTTATCACAATATAGTAGATTCCCATGATTAATATACTCGTTACTGTCCCTTGTAACATATCTACAAATACTATTTCATTTGGAACTGGTATCTTCTCAAGAAAAACAGAAATAAGATTATTTACAAAATGTAAAATTACAACTAACTTTATATTACCGGATTTATAAGCAATATAACCATATACCAAACTTCCAAGTCCTGCTCCCAGAACCTGTAATGGAATTATATGAATTAGTCCAAATAAAAGTGAAGTAATAAATATTCCTATTTTATATCTATGTAGTTTCACTAAATTTTTTTGAATATATGACCTAAAGAAAAACTCTTCCAAAATTGGTGCATATATTAAAACATGTATATAAGACCACAAATTAGTACTTTGCATTTCTTCTCTATACTCTAATATTAAATTAGTCAAATCACCTGTAAAATAAAGAAAATAAGATATCATCTCATCTATAAAAAACATGGAAAAAACAACTATTAAAATTTCTTTTTTATTAAAGATATATTTGTCAACACTGACTATCTCTTCTTTAATCCATTTTCTTTTTTTTATTATAAACCAAATCATTATAATAGTAAAAATTAAAGATGTTCCATCCATATGTAATTTCTCATAGATACTTTCAAAATTAAATATGCTTAAAACTATAATTAATAAAAAAATCTTTAAAAATTGCCCAATTATAGATAAATAAAACATATATGTTACTTTTTTTTCTTTCTCTTCTAATTCAATTTTTTTCTCTTCTTCTACTCTGATGTCCATCTTTCCTCCAAGTAATATATTTTTTTCTTAATAAATTTTATAATATTTTTATAAAAAATACAATCTATTTGGAGGAATATTTTTAAATGATTAATCCCAAATTAAATCAATTCTATTTCTATATCCATGATGCCCAGTAAATATTACTTCGTAGTTTGTATATTCTCTAAGGATAGGATAATTTTTTTTGTTTTCTTCAGTATCCATATTAAATAATTCTGTAAAATGTCCAACTTTATTTCCATCTAAACTAAGTATATCACCTGTAAATAGATATTTGTTATCAACTATATATGCTGTAGAACCTGGTGTATGACCTGGAACACTTATTGGATAAATCTTTAATCCATCTATCTCTACTGTATTTTTTTCTTCTACCAAATCATATTCCCTATCAATTTTGTTTTTTACTATACCAAGCATTCTTGCTTTTTCTCCATTTACCATTATTTCTTCTTCTTTTGGTAGATAGATACTAGCCCCTTCAAATATCTCTAAACCTTTTATATGATCCATATCACTATGAGTCAAAACTATATTTTTTACTTCTTTTTTATCTATTCCAAATTCTTCAAGGGCTTTTTCTATCTCTTTAATATTATTCCCTGCATCTATAGCTACATACCCTTCATTTCCTTTTAATAGATACATATTAACATAAGTATCTCTAATTATAACTACATCTTCATTAAAAACTTTACTCTCACTTGGAGTCATATTATTTTGTTCCCCAATAATCTTGTATAACAATGTCCCCACAGCTACTAAACCTAGTACTAAAACTACCCCTAAACCTTTTAAAAATTTTTTCATCTCTCCTCCTTTGTTTGTGCATACAAATATAAA
>CAZHXU010000007.1:0-10679 GCA_964536535.1 uncultured Fusobacteriaceae bacterium | reverse complement strand
TAAATCTCTTCTCCTTTTTTTGTAAGAGTTACTATACTATTTTTGCCAGATATTTCTTTAGTTACAAAACCTTTTATAATTAGTTTATCAACAAATCTAGTAATTGTACTTGGACTAAGTGATATTGCATCTGCAATAACTAGTGGTGTTACAGACTTAAATTCATAAAGAGCTGTAAGTAATAAAGCATAATTTCCACCTAAGCCTAATGGTGCAAATATCTCTTCTGTTTTATTACTAAATATTCTTCCAAGTTTTGTTGATGTATAAAAACTACATTCACATAAGTTAATTCCCATAATTACCTCTTTTTTATATTTGTATGTACAAACAATATCATTTTTTTTTACAACTGTCAACTTATAAATAAAATAAAACCGCAAAATTAGAAAATAAATTCTATTTTATAATGCGGTTAATCTTTTATTTTATTAATACTACAATTGTTTTATGCTTTTGCTAAGCTTTTTCCTTTACTACTTCGACTTCTTGACAATATTATAGAAGAACTTATAATAAGTATTCCTCCAATTATCGAATAAATATTTAATACTTCTCCCCAAATTACAAATCCCCACATGGCATTAAAGAAAACTCCAATATATCGTACAATTTCCACAATTACTGCATTTTCATGACTAAACGCACCTGTTAAGAATAACTGGGCTATTAAAGAAACTATACCTAATCCTATTAACATCAAAAGTTCTTTACCGTTTGGTATAACAAAACTATTCCACATTAGGGGTATCGCTACAAGGGTAGAAGCTGCTAAAAAATAAAAAACTATTTCATAATTATGATGTTTTTTAGATTTAGCTAGTTGTCTTATAGTTATAGATGCACACGCTGATAATATTGCACTTAATAGTCCAAATATAGCATAAAAAGAATATGTTGAATATCTAAATGGATTTATGATCATAAATGCCCCTACAATAATAATAGGAATCAAAATATTAGCAATTTTAGGAAGTTTTTCCTTAAGAAATATAGCTGACATTATCATTACAAATATGCCCGAAAGATGAGCTAATATAGATGCATCTCCTAATTTCATTGTTGATATTGCAAAAAAATAACAAATCATATATAAACCACCAAATGCTCCTCTTAATAATAGTAGAGGTTTATCTTCCTTTGAAAACTTAACTTCTTTAATCTTCATCATAGTCAAAATTATTATAACACCTATTATCCCCCTAAAAAATGCTATCTGACTTGATGGAATATTAGCACTTATACTTTTAACCAAAACATTCATTATACTAAAAGTTAAAGATGACATAACTGCTAATAATATACCTTTATTCATTAATATAACTCCTCTCTCTTAATATTCTTTCTGTATCTTCTTCTAATTCTTTATAAAAAATCATTTTATTAATTTTATCCTTACTTTTTTCTTCTACTAACCAAAATATATACTCCTCAAATAATGTAATAAATTTATTTATTATGGGCATTTCAAATCCTAATTTTTCTGCCAAATTATATATTAACTTCAATTTTTTATAATCTTCAAAAGGAACTCTAGGTATATTCCATAAGCCCTTTTCTTCATAGATTCTAGTAAATGGAAATGCTGAAAAATCTCTGAATTTTCCTTCTTGATCTGCTTTCGAATGAGGATCTATCAATATTGATGTGTATCTAATATACAACAAATACTCTTGATATATTCTTGGTAAAGTATCAAAATTATCTATATCAACCCTATTCAGGCTTTTTTCAAGGACAGGATAATTATCATCATTCAAAAATTTTAATAGATTAAATGATTTTAAATTTAGTTTTTCTAAAAACTTTGATAATTCCTTCCACAAAGATAACATATTACTTATTATTTCTTGGCATATGGGTCCTTCTGGATAAATTTTATAAATATAAAGTTTTCTATCTTTTTTCCCAAAAATATAATCTAAAGAATCTTTATTTATACACAAAGGAGGGTGTACGTATAAATTAATATTTCTACTTTCTGCTTCCATTGGTGTGCCTAACTCTTCATAATTTATTTCCATTTCACCCAACAAAACTTTTACTAAATTTATCCCTCTTCTAGCCTCACCCATACTCCCAATGTATACTTTTTTCTTAACACCCTTAGTTATTATTTTTGTTCTATATTTATCCAGATACCTTTTACTTGCAGCATAATAAGTTGAAAGACTTACTACTTCTACCCTTCTTCCTTCCTCTCTCATATAGCTACTGACTAACAAACTAGAACCTATACTGGAAGAGATCAAAATTACTGTTTCAATTTTTTTCAAATAAAAAAGCTTTTTTACTACTTCTACATAAGCTTCAAAAGGTATACATAATACTACTGCATCCCAAATATCTTCTATTTCATCAAAAGATTCATATATATCTTCTAATTTTTTCTCTCCTTCCAAATTTTTATATCTGTCATCTTCTACTACAGATGATATTAATCCTTTATTCTTATTTAATTCCTCCATAAAAAAACTAGAATTATTACTTTCCCTTATTGCTAACCCTACTCTAGTACAAATTTTATCCAAATTTATGACAGTTGTTATTCCTGCAGGTCCTGCTCCTACTACTAATACATTTAATTTCATCTTATTTCTCCAATACTATAGTTTCATAGATGCTTTCCCTATCATTCAGTTCATTTAATTTCCAACCGCTTATACTACAAGTATCAAGTGGATAATTGAAAACCGATTTTATCCCATTTCCATACCTAAGTACTATCTTAGCTTCTTTATTAAGGTAATCTTTTATCTCTTTAACAATCTTCATTTTATCTTCTACTAATGAAGCAATAATAATATGGCTAGCTTCCTTCAAATAATCCAAGTCATTTAAACTATCTTTAGAAAAAGTTATTAAATCGTCTAATTTAAGTAATTTTGATATTTCACTAGATAATTCTATTGCTTCATTATCTATATCAATACACCTAATTTCTGATCCTATACTTTCAGCAATTGCAAAAGCAGATATAGGCATAGCTCCAGAGCCTATAAAAACTACTTTTGAATCTTTATTTATTCCCAATTTTTTACTTTCTACCAATACTTTTTTTTCCAAAGTC
Organism: uncultured Fusobacteriaceae bacterium; assembly: GCA_964536535.1. Lineage (GTDB taxonomy): Bacteria > Fusobacteriota > Fusobacteriia > Fusobacteriales > Fusobacteriaceae > CAZFBB01. The sequence continues at coordinate 7,609 of CAZHXU010000007.1, read as the reverse complement.
CTAGTATATCTAAATTCATCTTCCAAGTTAAATTTTAAACAATTCGCTTGATATTTTTCCAAATTACAAAGTGCTTTGCAAGATATATACCTCAAATTTCTCACACTATGGACTACTTCGTAATCATTTCCCCAAACAAACCAATTATCTTCTGCTTCTTTATCAACAATAAAACTACATAAATAATTCAATTTTTCCTTTAATAACTCAAAGCATGAACCATCTATACTACACGTATATAATAATTCTTTAATCTCAAATTCTAATGATTTGATTTTAAGTAAAAATCTATATTTTTCCTTCAAACTAATACCTCCATTTATTAAGGAGTATATTTAGCAAGCTTCTATTGGTGTAATTGTAATATACCCTTTATTACTTCTACTCACATCTACCGATACATCATAAACACTCTTAATTACTTCTTCTTCCAAAACTTCTTCTGCCCTACCATAATTAACTACATAACCATCATTCATAAGCATAATTTTATCACTGTATCTTGCAGCCAAAGCTAAATCATGTATTACCAACAAAGTAATTGCATTATTAGCTTTAGTATATTTTCTAGCTATTTCAAGTACTTGAAGTTGATGTTTTATATCAAGAGCACTTGTTGGTTCATCTAAAAGAATTACTCTTGGTTTTGATACTAATGCTTGTGCCAAAACTACAAGTTGTCTTTGACCACCACTCAGTTTTGAAAAATTTCTTTCACTCAAATGTAAAAGTTCTAGTTCTTTCAATATTTTTGTAGTTGCATCAATATGTTTTTTTTCTACTTTCCAACTTAATTCTCTAATTTGCCCCAAAAGTACTACTTCAAATACTGTTAATTCAGTTGCAGAATTATTCATTTGAGGTACATAAGCTATCTTCTCTCTTTTTATATTTTTACCATTTACATCTTTTATACTTATATCTCCCTCATATTTGATAAGTTTTGATATTGCTTTTATAAGAGTTGTTTTCCCTGTACCATTTGGTCCGATTATAGAGATTAATTCTCCTTCCAAAAATGTTCCATTTATATCTTTTAATACTTCTTTATCTCTAAAACCAACTGCTATATTTTTAAGATTAATATTCATCCTTATCTCCTCTTTAATATCAAATATAGTAAGAATGGTACACCAATTAATGATGTCACTATACCAATAGGTATTATTGTACCTGGTCTAATTACTTTTGCTACTATAGATGCAAAAGTAAGTAACACTGCTCCAAATATAGCTGAAAGAGGCGATAAATATCTATGATCTTCTCCAACACACATTTTTGCAAAATGAGGTGCTACTAAACCTACAAATCCAATAGTTCCTACAAATGATACCGCTCCACTAGTAAGTAAAGCACTTACAAGAAATATTTTTAATTTCAATTTATCTGTATCTATTCCGAGACATCTTGCTCTCTCTTCACCAGTAGTAAGAGCTGTTATCTGCCATACACTTTTTGCCAAAATTATCATAGCGATTACAATGATAATACTACCAACAGTTACTCCTGTCCAAGTAGCTTTAGTCAAACTTCCAAACATCCAAAATAATATTTCTTGAGCTACTTCTGGTGAAGCTATGTACTGTATAATTGATTGTAATGCTTGAAATAAAAAATGTATTACTATTCCTGATAATATCATTGTTGTAGATTTCATTCCTCTCATTTTCCCCATAAAATATATACCTAATGTAGCCAAAAATGAAAAGATAAATGCCATTAATGTAGTGCTAAACCATGGCAAAGCTGGTATGCTTATACCTGTAAGTATTGCTATAGATGCTCCAAAACTTGCTGCTGAAGATATTCCCAGTGTATATGGACTAGCAAGTGGATTACCTAATATAGTTTGCATCTGTATCCCTGCCAAGCCAAGAGCTCCACCTACACAAAGGCAAGTAAGTGTCATTGGTAATCTAATGCTCCATACTATTGGTACATTAATTCCACTTCCAACTTCTACTTTAAATAAACCCTTCATAACTTCATATAGTGTCATCCACGAGGGACCAATTAACAAATCAGCAATTACACCCAAAACAAGAATGATACTTACAACTAACAATACAAAATTTCTCCTTCTATTAATGTTTCTATAAGTATCTATACCATCTAAATAATTATTTGCATCAATAGCTCTTGTATTATTCATCTTCAAGTATCCTTATCATAAAGGTTCCTTGGGGATTAACAGGAAGATATTTTTCATAATAATCACTATGATTTTTTTCTGGGTTTATATCTTCAAATAATTCTGGGTGTATAGCTTTTGCTATATATTGCAAAAATACATAATCATACATAGTTCTAAGACTACCGTGATCTACTCCATATACTTCTTTATTTTTCACTGCACTTAATCTTTCCCAACCTGTTCTACCAATATACTGCTCTGCACTTTCTCTACTTTCTTCATTTGAAATCCCAAATCCCATTCTAAATCTTTTTTTATCTGTTTTTGGTGCTGTTGAACCAGAAAATATTATTATTTCAGGATTTTCAGACAAAAGATACTCTGGGCTAAGTGGTGCATATTTTTCAACTATTCCCATAGCTATATTTTTACCTTTAGCTTGATTTACAAGGCTACCCCACATTACATTTCCATAACTATTTCCATATACTTCTGCTCCACCTCTACCTAATTCTACATATACTTTTCTATTTTCTTCTATACTAGCTACTCTATTTTTAACTTCTTCAACTTGTTTTTTATAGTTATTAGCTATCTCTTCTGCTCTTTCTTCTGTTCCCAATAATTTCCCTAATATCATAGTACTTTCTATATGTTTTTCTAGAGTTAATGAATTAAAATCAACTACAGCAACTTGTACACCCATATTCCTAAGTTTATCGACATTTTCACCTAATTTATCATATTGGAATGGTGCAATTATAGCAAGATCTGGTTTAGTTTCTATAAGTTTTTCCATACTAAATGTATCTCCGTATATAGACCCCGTATCAACTAATTTATCTAATTCTGGTATTGCATCTGCATAAACTTTCCATAATGAATTTAACAAATCTCTTGTTTCTCCTTTAGACATAGATATTACTCTCTCAAAATTAAAATCTTTTGATATAGCAAGATAATTTTCCATGTAGAATCCAAGGAATATTCTTTCAGCTACTTTATCAAGAATTATTTCTTCACCCATAATATCTTTCACTACAATTTTTTCCCCTACATCTTTTTTTTCCGTTGTCCCTTTATTATTGCACCCTAATACAAAAATAAACATTAATAATGAAAGAACTAACAATATTTTTTTCTTCACTCCTTAACCTCCTATAATTATTTTCTAAAATATTTTATATTTTAAGATGTTTTATTTTACCAAACAAAATTATTAAAATCAAGAAATATTTGATTATCAAATTAAATTATCGTGTGTTCATATATAAATATTTCTTTATACCTCATATTTTTATCCTATTATCTCTTTTATTTTCCCCTTATTTTACTTAACTTCTATAGCTAAATTTTCAATAAAATAATTATTTTCAAAAATTAAAAAGATGCAGTATATGACTACATCTTTAAACTTTTGTTAATTTTTTCTATTTTAATTGCTATTTTCATTAAAATCATAATATCTATCTTCTACCCACCTTGCAGGGTTCTCCCTAATATATGTAGATACTTTCAAATATGCTTCTTCGGTTCTAATTATATTTTCATAATAATTCCTATGCCATATAGGAATATTGAAATTTAATCGGGTGTTATCAATAACACCCCTACATTCATATTCTCTAATTTTTCTTGTTACGTTCGCTTTATAATTTCTAACTAAAACAGATATACTATTTCCTTTAGGTGATATCAAAGAATAATAATTATCTCTATTCATCTTCCCTATATTTGTACGGGCGTTATTTATAACGCCCTCTTTCCCTTTTATTTCAACTATTCCATGAAAATGATTTGGCATAACGACAAAATCATGAAGTATCAAATTTTCATATCTTTCCCTTAAACTTTTCCACTCTTCTTCTGCTATCCTCCCTGCCTCACTCAGTTCCATCTTTGGACATATACAATGTGCCCCTACATCAATTCTACCAAATATCTCCTTCATTCCATAAGCACATATAGTAATAAAATATAGCCCTTCCCTCGAATAATCATATCCTTTTAATCTTATAGACCTTCTATGATGAATATCTGGATTATAGCCCATCCTAATCTCCTTTTCCCCATTGTACGGGTCTTATTTATAAGACCTCTTCCAAATATTCAAAATTTGATTTATTTTCCTTCTTTCACCCTTTAAGGAAAAAAGAAAAGCTATATAAATCTTTTTAACCATTTTTTTCTTTATATATTTTTTGAATAACATCATTAAATTCTTCTGTTATCGAAAAACATGTTTGTCTAAAACGATGTTTGCTCCCTAATTTTTTATTTATTTCCCATGAATGTATCGCCTTTTCTTGAAAATCATCTAGTTTAATCTTCCACTCAATATTTAATTCTACATAACACTCTGCATTTTTATCATCATTATAATCCCTATACTTTGCTTCTGACCTTGCTGTTCCATAAGCAATTATTCCAATACCTGTATGATACAAATAAACTTTATCTCCTTTTTTTATTTGCTTTATTGTATTTTTTCTTCCATAATATGCCGAAGCTTTATTCTCTTCTAACATTTCTTTATAATTATTATCACTATATGTCTTATTTGTATTAACAATATAAATTCCTGTGTCTTCATCTAATAAAACGTCATTGTAAACATTGTATTTATCAAATTCAAATAAATATTGATTATTAATTTCATAAGTCCTATATGGTAAACTGTCGATATCAACTCCTTTTTCTTTCCAGTATTTAATTGCATTTAATGTTTGAATATCTAAGCCGTCAGTTATCACAATAAATTTCTGATTACTATTATACTCTTCTTTTTCTAATTGTTTCTCTCTCAAATCCTCAAAAACTTCAAAATGTACTTCTTCTAATTCTTTGGTACTTTTATTGTAATTTTTAAATAAATCATTTAATTTGTCATATGTATACTGCCCAAAAATTTGACCATACCTAAGTACTTGTAAAATATTTTCTTTGTTAGATTTCCATCTTTTAAGTTCAAAAATATACAAAACTCCATCTTTATCCAAAGCAAGTATATCAGCAATTTCTTTAAATTTGATAGATTGGCTTATTACTAATAGTTGATTTTCTGAGATTAATTCACCAACATTGTCTACTACAATATCTTCTAAATCTTTTTCTTTTAATCCTATTAAATCAAAGTTAGTTCTTTTCACCTTCGTTATTGATTTTTTCTCCTTATCTAATTTATATAACATAATAACCTCCAAAATTATATTTTTCGCTATTAATATTACCACATCACTTCTACCCTTTTCAATCTCCCATCCCATATAACCCCTGTCTATTCTAGCCCTTCCCATTCGTCTTATTAGTATCATTCGTTGATAAATTATCTTTCCTCACTTTTCAGTACAAAAAAAGACAGCCTCACGACTGCCTCAATCTATATGTATTTGATTTCAGTATCTTGCTTTCACATTATACTTTCTACCTTCTACCTTTTACTTTAATTTACTTTCCCCAGTTTTCAGGGTCTTTGTTCCATTTAGATGCTAACTCTAACTCATCAGCATTGATTACGTTTTGTCCCTTTGCTACTTCTAATAAAGTAGGGAAGTTTGTAATAGTTTTTAAGCTAGTTTCTGCATTAGCAAATGCTCCTACTGCTTTTTCAAACTCATATGAGAAGATTGCAGCTACGTCAGTTACAACTCCACCTTCGTTTCTTACAGCTTCTACTGCTTTGATTACTGAACCTCCAGTTGAAATAAGGTCTTCTATAACTACTACTTTTTTCCCATCTACATCTGGACCTTCGATTTGTTTTCCTGCTCCGTACCCTTTTGGTTTAGATCTAATGTATGCCATTGGCTTTTGGATTCTATCAGCTATGAATGCAGCCCAAGAGATTCCTGCTGTAGCTGTACCAGCTACTACATCAAAGTCAAGTCCTTCTAATAATTCGATAAATCCTTCAATAATAGTATTTCTTTCTTCTACTGATCCAGTCATTTTTCTGTTATCACAGTATATAGGACTTTTGATTCCTGATGTGAATGTAAATGGCTCACTTACGCTAAGTCTTACTGCTCCTACATTTAATAATCCTTCTGCTACTTTTACTTTTCTATCCATCAATTTTTACTTCCTTTCCTTGATTGTTATAAAATTCTCCATTATCAAATACTACTGTACCTCTTACAATAGTTTTTTCAACTTGCCCTTTTATCTCAAAACCTTTGTATGGTGACCAAGCACACTTACTTACAGTTTCTTCTTCTTTTATTACATGATTTTTATCCATATCTACTACTGCAAAGTCAGCATCATATCCTACTTCTACTCTTCCTTTACCTACTAGTCCAAATATACTTGCTGGTTTAGTTGAGTACATCTCTACCACTTTTTCCAGTGTTATATTCCCTTTGTTTACTTCATTAAGCATAAGTGCTAATGCCCATTCTACTCCAGGTATACCAAATGTTATTTTTGACATCTTTTCTTCTACCAAGTGTGGAGCATGATCAGTTCCTATAGTATTTATAGTTCCGTCTTTTATCCCTTCCCACATAGCTAATCTATCTGATTCTGGCTTAAGCTCAGGTTTCATTCTGAACATTTGATTTGTTGAATAAGTGTCATTAAGGAATAAGTGATGCGGAGTTACTTCTACATAGATATCTTTATATGTTTCTTTTGCTTTTCTTACCATATCAAGCTCTTCTTTTGAGCTAATATGTGCAATTACTAGTTTTTTATTGTGTTTTACTGCAAAATCTATAGCTTTTTGTACCATTTCCCCTTCAGCATGTACCATTACTATTCTACTTGCTTCAAAGATATCATCAAGAGTAGTATCCTCTTCTACCAACATCTTCCCAGTTGATACATTCAAGAATACTTTAGTTCCAAGTACTCCTTTAGCTTTTAATATCTCTTCTTTGTTGTTAGTCACAGAACCACCAAAGTGGAATCCGTAATCAACTATAGCACTCTTTTTAGCTAATTCTCTCTTTAACTCAAGTGCTTCTACATCTATAGTTGCAGGATTTGTATTTGGCATATCAACAAATGTTGTTATTCCCCCTTTAGCACAAGCTTTAGAACCAGTCAAAAATCCTTCTTTTTGAGTAAATCCAGGTTCTCTCATGTGCGTATGAACATCTATCATACCAGGCAATAGATATTTTCCACTTATATCTATTACTTCTACTCCTACTTCATTTATTTCCCTGTCTATATTAACAATCTTTTCATCTTTTACAAGTACATCCCATGTACCTTCTCTATCTACTAATTTACAATTTTTTAAAAGCATAACACTTCATCCTCTCTATATTTAGTGTTAAACATATCTTCTCTTTTCCCATTTTCCGTCTAAGCCCTATTCTTTTATGTATGGGTCTTATTAATAAGACCTATACTAGAATAAAACTTCTCTAACCCAATTTTCCAAACTTTGTACCTTAATCCCATTTATATCTATTTAATTTTGTAGTGCTCTATGAATTTTTTATGTGTTTACCAATTTTATATGAA
>CAZHXU010000006.1:0-38492 GCA_964536535.1 uncultured Fusobacteriaceae bacterium | reverse complement strand
GATGTCTATTTACAGAAGTGCGATGTCTATTTACAGAAGTGCGATGTCTATTTACAGAAGTGCGATGTCTATTTACGCTATATAATAAAAATATGCTTTAAAATATTGCGAAAAATATATTGAAATTTCGCAATTGTGTGATATAATAAAAACATAAAAGGAGTGACAAAATGAAAGAAAGAAAATTATTAATTGACAATATGATTGTAAATGCAACTAAATTTCATACAGTAGACCAACTTAGATTGTTTTATAACATATTGTATATATATAAAAAAGAAGTTAATTTTGAATCTAAAGATATTTCAGAAGAGTTATGTTTTGGAATAGATGATATTAAACCATTAATAGCTAATTACAGAATGTCGTTTAGTCATGTATATGATGTTATAGAAAGCATGCCTAAAACTATTAATTTTATTACTAAAGATGCAAAATACCAAGGTTCTATTTCTGTGTTTGAATATTTTGTTTATGATTTTGAAAATGAAGAATTTTGTATTAAGTTTACAGATTTTATTCTTCCTTATCTTTTTGATTTAGAAAAAAGTTTTTGCAATTTAAATCTTAATGAATTTGAAACTATAAAAGATAAGTATCCTCAAAGACTTTATGAATTATTAAGTTGTTATAAAAATCAAAAAACATTAAAAATTAAAATTGAAGTTTTAAGAAGATATTTAAATGTACCAGAAAATTATAAAGTTAGCGATTTTAAAAAGAAAATAATAGAAAAATCAATATTAAATTTGAATAAAAATACATCTTTTGATATTGATTATACTGTTTTAAAAACTAGCAATAAAATAACCCATGTAATTTTTAAAATAAAATAATTAAACGGAGGTTGTATTATGAAAAATAAAATAAGCGATAAAGAATTAAAAACATTGTTATCTAATTTATGTCTAGCAATAGATACTAGAGAACAAGAGATAGAACATATTACTAGTTACTTAGATAAAAAGAAAATTAAATATACTAGCTGCAAGTTGTTATCTGGAGATTATAGTTGTTATATTGAATCTAATGAAGATACTAAAGATATAATAGGTCCTAGAGATATTTGGTTTGACGATACTATTTCTATAGAAAGAAAGAATTCACTTACTGAATTAGCTGCATCGATTAAAGCTAGAGACAGATTTAAAAATGAATTTGATAGAGCAAGAATAGAAAATATAAGAATGTTATTGTTTGTTGAAGATGATGAAGATGATGAAGAATTAATAGAAAAAGGGTTACAAGCTTTAATATCACATAAATATAAGTCTGAATACGACCCACGCGCTTTGTATGGAAGCTTAAAATCATTTGAAACTAAATACATGTTTACTACAAACTTTGTGTCTAGAAAGCTAATAGGCATGGAGATTTACCATACGTTATATTACGCAATAAGAAATATTTTAAAATAAGTGTTGACAAAGATATAAAAGTGATATATGATAGATATATCAAATAAATGGAGGTATTGAAAATGAAAAAAACAATAATATCAATAATAATAGGATGTGCTTTACTAGCTGGGTGCGCTGCTAATAGTAGCAAGGTGGAAATAGAAAATAATGCTAAACAAGAAACAAAAGAAACAGTTAAAGAAGATGTAAAAGAAGAAGTAAAAAAAGATAAAAAGAAAACAGCAGTTTTAGGTATTGGAGAAATGGTTCAATCAAATGGATTAAATATAACATTAAATGCAGTTGGAAAAGTTGAAAGCGAATATGAGTTTATAAAACCTAAAGAAGGTCATGAATTTTTTAAAGCCAATATAACATTAGAAAACGTTACAGAAGAAGATATGCCAATATCAAGTTTAATGATGTTTAAAATGGTTGATGATAATGGTGTTAAATACGATTTAGCTGTAGTTAATGGAGAAGGTAGTTTGGATGGAACAATAGGTGCTGGTAGAAAAATGACAGGTGACTTTACTTGCGAAGTAAAAAAAGATGTAAAACTTGAATTAGAAGTTAAACCTAATTTACTAGATACTAAAATAATAGTTTATAAATTAAGATAGAGGTGTTAAATATGGAATATTGTAAAAAATGTACTTATAAAAATACAGAAACTTGCAACAAATGTTGTTTCAATTGGAAAAGATTAGAAATTAAAAAGGTGGTTAAATAATGTTAGTTAAATGCATAAAAAAAGGTTGCTACAATATAAGTTATGGTAAAGAATATGAGGTTGTAGGTTTTGATAGCGACGGAGATATATTTATAATTAATGATAAAAACAAAAAGGAATTATATTTTCTAAGAAATTTTAAGGTCATAGAGGAAAGCATAGAAGATGTTATTGATAATTCAGCAATAAATGAAGAAGCACACGTAAGTGAAATAGAAGAAATAAATACAAATGTTAAATGTATAAATAATGAAAATATTAAAAATAAATTAACTATTAATAAAACATATGAAGTTTTACAAAAAAAAGAAAGATGTTATTTTGTAATAGATGATTTGGGTAATGAAACTGGATTTGCTAGCGAACGTTTTGAAAAAGTTGATAAAAATGAAGAAAAAGTTAATCATCCTAATCATTACAATAAAGGCATTGAAACTATAGATTATATAGAAAGCTGGAATATGAATTTTAACGTAGGAAATGTTATTAAATATACAACTAGGTCAGGTTATAAAGAAAATGCGTTAGAGGACTTATTAAAGGCTAAGTGGTATATTGAAAGAGAAATAGAAAAAATAAGAAAATGAATAATGTTAACGATTAAGGATATAATTATAATATAGAAATAAAGGAGTGTTGCAAAATGAATAAAATTAAAAAAGTATTAATAACAAATAAATATTTTGAAGAAGAATTTGAGGTTGGAACTACAGAAATCGAAGGAAGAAAAGTTGATGAAATAAAAACTAGATACTTTAGCAACGAAAAATTAATTATAGAAATATTTGATAAAGAAAAAAAACAGTTAGCAACGTTTTTAATTCCGAACGATGCAATTGTAGGAATTATATACTAGTAAACAATAAGGGTTGGCATTAGCTAGCCTTTATTTGCGTTATAAATAAAAAAATAACATTATTTAAAGAAAGTTAGAGTGTTTAAGCACTCTTTTTCTTTTTGTGTTATAATAAAAACAAGTCGTGGCGTAGCACGTAAAAAACGAAAAGGAGGAATTTAAATGGATTTAAAAGAATTATTAGGAGAGGAACTTTACAGCCAAGTTAAAGGTAAAATAGGCGATAAAAAGCTTATGATAGATGACGGAAACTTTATACCTAAAAGCAGATTTGACGAAATAAATAATCAAAAAAAAGAGTTGAAAGAGCAGGTCGACACTCTAAATAATACTCTTAAAACTAATTCAAAAGATATTGAAAAGTTTAAAAAAGCTGCTGAAGGTAATGAGGAATTACAAAAACAATTAACAGAATATCAAGAAAAGGTTAATTTAGCTCAAAATGATTTTAGTAATCAATTAAAAACTAAAGAACAAGAATGGATGCAGAGAGAAATTAATAACAGAAAATCTTTTACTTTAAGAGAAAAGTTATTAATGGAACATGCAGACCCTAAATATATTGATTTACTTATGAAAGAAGTTGATTTAAATTCTATAACAGAAGCAGAAGGTAAATTTATTGGGGTAGATGATGTTGTTAGTGGAGTTAAACAAAATTTTGATAAATTGTTTGGAAAACCTCAAATCACTGGTACGGGTATAAATGGTAGCAATTCTAATCCGGTAATTTCTAAAGATAACATAAAAAACATGACACCACAACAAATAAATGAAAATTGGGACGCAATACAAAATAGTTTAAAAGAATAAGAATAAGAAAAGGAAGTGTTTAAATGGCAGTTGCAAATTTTATACCACAATTATGGAGTGCTAGATTATTAGCACATTTAGATAACGCACATGTTTATGCTAATCTTGTAAATAGAGATTACGAAGGCGAAATATCAAGATATGGAGATACTGTTAAAATAAATCAAATTGGTGACATAACAGTTGGTGATTATACTAAAAACACAGATATAACAGACCCACAACAATTATCTGGTTCACAAACAACTTTAGTTATAGATCAAGCTAAATTTTTTAATTTTCAAATTGATGATGTAGATAATGCACAGACTAATCCTAAGTTAATGAACGAAGCTATGATGCGTTCTGCTTATGCTATTGCAGAAGTTACAGACAAGTTTATCGCTGGATTATATACAGATATACCAACTAATAATCAAATTGGAAATGATACAACACCTATTGATATAACTAAGGATAATGTTTATGAAACTTTGGTTGATATGGGTGTAAAGCTTACTGAAGCTAATGTTCCTAAACAAGGTAGATTTGTAGTTATACCGCCTTGGATGACAGGAGTATTACAAAAAAATGATTTATTTGTTCATGCTACAAAATCTGGAGATAATGTTATAGCTTCTGGATTAATAGGTAGAGCAGCTGGGTTTGATATATATGAATCTAATAACGTTCCTAACACTACTGGAACAAAATATAAAATTATGGCTGGAACAAGAATAGGAATTTCTTATGCAGAACAAATTATTGAAACTGAAGCTTATAGAATGGAAAAAAGATTTGCTGACGCAGTAAAAGGACTTCATGTTTATGGTGCTAAAATGGTTCAACCTGAATCAATGGTTCTATTAACTGCTAATAAAGCTTAGGTAATTTTTATGTGGATATTAAATAAAGAAACTGGTGCTAAGTTTGATATAGAAGATAAAGAACTTATAAGCAGATGTTTAAATCAAAAAAGATATGAAGAATGTAAGAATCCTATAAAAACTAAAGAAAAAACAGTTGATAAAAAAACAGATAAATAGTATAATAAAATATATGGCTGGATAGTTTGGTATAGCTAACTAAATGAATGTATGTTCTCCGTTGCATATGACCAGCCGATTTAATTAATACGGAGGTAATGGAGAGGTTGGCAACCTTTCTTTTTTTATTATTAATAATATCGTATGGTATGTTAAAATATTAAAGAGGTGAAAAATGATTAAGAAAATTGGAAGTTGGGGCGGAAGTCGTTCTATAAGATTAGAAATTGAATGTAAAGAACTTAATATAAAACAAGGAGAAGAAGTTAAAGTATATACACAAGAAAATGAAATAATAATAGAAAAAATAGATAAAAGTTTTAAAACAAATGATAATGTTTTATTTGCAATTAAAGAATAATATGTTATAATAAATATAGATATTAATTCAATATCCCCCAAACCCTTTTATAAACTAAATACTTTTTCGGATTAGCTACCCGATTTCAACACTTTTTAACGGAGAAAATAAACGTTAGGAGGTGTATTTTTTTATGTCAAAAAGCTATGTATCGAAATTTACAGGGGAAGAAATAGACAATTCAATACAAAAATCTAAAGATATAAATAGCACAGCAGGTCAAATTAATATAAATATGGAAACGATAAATCAAATAAATAATGATTTGCTTAATACTTCTGATAATGAACTATTAGCTAAAAACGCAAATGGGAAAATTAAGGGTGTAAGTGTTTATGATGAGGGAAATAAAATATTTTTTGGTAAAGATGGGCGATTCCCTTCAAATTCTATTGATGTTGGTCCTTCTATAACGATAAGCGAAAACGGAGGTTGGACACAATATAAAGCTCAAACTTTAGGTAATCAATATATATATTTAGATTATAAGATAGATTCAAATGGAACTGAAAGACCGATTTACTGGAAAAGATTAGCGGAAGAAAATGAAGTTGCTATTAATTTAGATGACACTTTAGATATGTATATAACTAGCATAATTTATCAACCGCAAAACAATTCTCAAATAAATTCGGTTTATATGAAATTTGTAGAACCAGTAAGTAATTTAATTATGGAAATAATATCAGCTGAAACAAATGAAGTTATAAAATATATTCCAAATGAAAAAGCTTGGAAAGAAAATAATGGTGGAATAAGTGTTGATATTGGAGAACAAGAAATAAAATTAACTACACCTATTTCAGTTCTCACAAGTTATAATTTAATAATTAACTTTAATTCACCTATACATGTTAAAGGAAATGGAAGTTTACCATACCTGAAATTTGATAGGCAATTAATAGAGCCAATTGGTGTTTTATTGGTTGGTGAAGGTACTGGAAGTCCAGACACTTCAGAACAAATAAGAGATAAACTAAGTACACTTATAGGCGAGGATAGATTAGATGCAACATATATAAAAAATTTACCTATAGAAATTAATCAAAACATTTATAACGTTTTAAATTATGGTGATGATGCTAACAATCAAGGTATATATAATCTTAAAGAAATATCTACAAAGAACACATTAGGAACTAGCTATTGGTTGTTAAACACTGATGAAAATGGTTCGTTTAGAATTAGAAATGAAAATAATGATGTTTTTTTATTAGTTGAATCAAACGGTAAAATAAATGATATACTTTTCTTAAAAGATGGGTTAGGAGAAAATTTTTTAAGTGATAATGGTGAATATATAAAACCTAAAGGTCAAATTAAAACAGTAATAAATGAAACTGATTTAACTTTACAAAATTTTGTATTAAATTCTTATAATATTAACGATTTTAATATTGGTGATATTTTAGTTTTAAAAACTGCTTTTAATCCAGAAGATAAATTATTTGTTCATTCTGGTATATACAATGGCATTGAATCAGATTTTATAAATTTTCCTATTTTTTCCGAAAATCAAATTAAAAATTTATTTTCAGGCACAGAAGGGATTGACTATGCTTCTGGAGTTATAAAAATCGAAGATTATGGAATAGAAACTATAAAAATAAATAATAATGCTATAACTACTGAAAAAATAAATGATAGTGCGATAACTTATAACAAACTAGAAGAATATTTAAAAACTAGAATAAACAATGGGTTTATTGCTACGGTTGGTAATGGTACAAATTCAAACTTTACGATAAATCACAATTTAAACACTAAAGATATTATAGTTCAGTTTTACAAAATAGATTCTGGGGAATCTATTCAATATAATTTTTTCAGAACACCAAATACAATAACATTTACTGCAACACCCGCACCAACTTTAAACAATTTAAGAGTTTTAATTCACAAAATCAATACTATCTAGCTAGGAAATTAATCCTAGCTTTTTTATGTTACAATTAAATTAATGTTTGACAATTGAAATACTTTTGTAGTACAATTTAATTAAGGAGTTAATAAATGAGAGAAAATAAAAATATAGTTTATAGTTTTAGAGATAAAGAAAGTTTTAAAACTATATTAAAAAAAGAAGCTGATAATAAAGACATGAACGTAAGTGAGTTTATAAGATATTGCGTTTATAAAGAAGTTTTTAAGGAGAAATAAAAATGGCAAAAATATTAAATATACAAGAAGTTTTTAAATGTAAAATTGGTACTAAATTTGTTATTTTAGGCGAAGAAGATGGCGAGGTTTTAGTATTGCGTGATAGTATTTGCAAATGCTTAGCTGGCTATGAAAATAAAAAATATTTAATACTTACAGAATACGCATTAAATGCTAAATATAAAATTGTTGAATAGGAGTGTTAAAAATGAATAAAGAAGATAAATTTAAAAAAGTTAAGGATATTTTTATTCAATATTTTTACTATGGTTTAACTGATGATTATGATGCTTTGATTGAAAAATTTAACAACTTAATAGAGAAAGATATTATAGATGATTATTCAATTGATTTTTATACAAAGGAAGCGTATGTAATAATTGAACATGAAGTTTTCCAAATAATTTAATATGAGGTGTTAAAAATGAATAAAAAAATATGCGAAGTTGTTCCATATACTAGTTTTAAAGAAAAAATTGCGATTACTAAAAAACTAACAAAAGAACAACAACGCAATGCAGTTGATTTAGGAAATTGTTTTCTTATATATTGTAACACGAAAAAGAGGTGTTTTGATTGGTACAGTTAAGTTTTATAGAAACTAATAATTTAGTAGAAGAATGTTTATACAATAATCAAATTGAATTTATATATAAAGAATTAAAAGAAGCTTTATTTAAAAGAGAATTAAAATATAATGCAAATAAAAAAGAATTAAAAGATTGGTATTTAAATAAATTTTTTAATAGAGAAGATTTAGAAGAAATAACAATAAAAGATTTAATTTATATAGCCGAAGAAAAATGTAATATTATTTTAAATTAGAGGTGTTAAAATGATTAAAGTTTTTAAAGATGATAAAAATAATTTATATAATGTATCTAAATTAGAATTTGTTTCAATTTTAGGAAGTCGTGATAAACACGAAATAGAAATAACAGTTTTATTTGTTCCACAAAAACAAGTTGAATTAGTTAAAAAATGGCTTTTAAAATCCAATTATTGTTTTAATTATAATATTATAATTTTTTATGATGATATAAAAGAAGAATTAAGAACTTAGTTTTTACTAGGTTCTTTTTTATTGTATAATTGTTTTAGGAGGTGTTTAAATGTTAGATAATATAAAAATGTTATTAGGTATAGCTGATACTAGTAAAGATGCTTTAATAAATTATTATATAGATTTTTATACTAAAATGATTTTAAAATATTGCCATATAGATACTTTAAATGGCGATTTAGAAAGCATTATAGAACAAATAATAGTTGCTAAGTTTGGAGGAGTAGGAAGTAAAGGAATAGTTTCTAAACAGGCAAATAGTAATGTTAAATCTATGACTAGAGGTGATTGGTCAGAAACTTATTTTAGTGAAAACGAAAAAAGCTCAACATCAAAAGTATTAGATGAATATGCAATAAAATATCAAGGTCAATTAAATTTGTGGAGGAGGTTAGATTATTGATAGAATCAACTTACTTTCATATATTTAGTGTAGAAAGATTACAACCTATTGAAAATGAATGGGGAACAACCGAAACATCTTATCAACCTGTAACAAGTTTACAAGATATAGAATGTGGATTTAGCCAAGCAAGTAGAAATAATATTAATACAACCAGAACAGAAAGCACAAACATTATTAGTTATAATCCTAAAATATTTTGCAACTCTGAATTTGAAATTGTGGCTGGAGATAGAATCACGGTTAAATTTGGTACTAGAAATATAGGTGTATTTACAGCTAGTGAACCCTATATTTATGAAACGCATCAAGAAATACCTTTATTAAAGGTTGGTGAAGCTTAATGGCTTATAAGAATCAAATAAAAATAGATACTAGTGATATGACTAAAAAAATAAAAAAAATGCAATTAGAGTATCCTAGCTTTACAGAAAGATTACTCCAAAGAATTGGTATGAGATTAATGGCTAGTGTAAAAAGATTAACTCCAGTTGATACTGGACATCTTAAAAAAAATTGGTTTCTTTTAAAACCTATAGTTAATAAATTTACATCACAAATAGAAATAGTAAATAATGTAAAATATTCAGAAGCGGTTGAAAAAGGTCATAGAACAAAAGGCGGTGGATTTGTACCGGGTAAATATATGCTTAAAAAATCTATGTCTAGATTAGAAAAAAGATTACCTAAAGTTGTAGATTCTGAAATTCAAACATTTATTAAAAAGCACGGAGGTGATTAATATTAGTGTTAAATTTAATGACTTGGTAAATGGATTATCTAAAATATTAAAAACTAATTTTCCTAATTACAAAATATATGCCGATGAAATTATTCAAGGATTTCAAAGACCGGCGTTTCATATTAATTTACAACCTTTAAGCTCTAATAATTTTAATCAATATTATAGAGAACAAAATGTATTAATAGATATAACTTATTTTTCAGATAGCGCAAAAGATTTACAACTTCAAAAAGACAATTTTGAAATGGCTAATAATTTAGAAAATGTATTAAACACAGATTTAAAAGTGCTTGATAGAAATTTAAATATTCAAGAACTAGAGTTTGATGTTGTTGATAAAATACTGCATACGACTATTAATCTAATGTGGTATAATGAAAATGAAGTAACAAAAGCTTACTTAAATCAATTTCAAATTATGCAACATTTTTATCTTACAATTAACAATGAATGTTGGCAGTATTATGTAACTAGTACTGGTGACATTTATAAAACTGTAAATGGAGATTTCTTTGTTAAATGTATTGATAATGAAATCGCTATGTTGCGTGATCAAGAATTAATTAAAATATAAGGAGGTTTATATATGGGATTACCACAAACAATTATTACATTTCAAGCTTTAGCTGAAACTTTAGTAAGAAGAACTCAAAACGGTGTAGTTGCTATATTATTAGAAGATGATGCAGCTCCAAAAACTTTGTATGAATATACTGATTATGAGCAAGTTGGTAGTGAATTTAGTACATCAAATAAAAAATATTTAAAAATGGTGTTTCAAGGAAATCCACGAAAAGTTTATGCAGCTAAGATTGGAACAACTACTCCAGCTTTAACTGATGCTTTAAAAACTTTAACAAATAGGAATTGGGATTACTTAACTTATCCAGCAGCTGAAGCAAGTGACAATACTGCTATGGTGTCTTGGTTAAAAACTCAAAGGGATACAAATAAAAAAACTTATAAGCTAGTAGCTGGAAAATTAACATCACCTGACCATGAAGGTATAATTAATTTTACTTCAGAAGAAATTACGGTAGGGCTAGATGAATGGACACCGGAACAATTTACAGCAAGAATAGCTGGTATAATAGCTGGTATAGGAACTGAATCATCAACAACCAATTATGAAATATCTGAAATAAATAGTTTTAAAGATTTAGCAGATGATACAGCTAGAAATACAGCAATAAACAACGGTGAATTAATACTTTATAATAATGGTGAAAGAATTGTTATAGCTAGAGGAGTTAATTCATTACAAACAATAGGTACTGGCAAAAATGAAAGTTTTAAAAAGATTCGTATCATAGAAATAATAGACACAATACACGATGATATAGAGGATGTAATAGGTCAAGAATATAAAGGTAAAGTTCTAAATACCTATAATAATAAACTTTTGTTAGTTGCAGCAATTAACACTTATTTAAGCACATTGGTTAAAGAAGATGTTTTAGATTCTAACTTTACTAATGTTTGTGAAATAGATTTAGAAGCTCAAAGAAAATATCTTCAAGCTATTGGAGTTAAAGTTGATGCTTTAAGCAATGAAGAAATTTTAAAATATAATACTAATGACCAAGTTTTCTTAATGTGTAAAATTAAAACAGTCGATGCTATGGAAGACTTTACAATTAGAATATTTATGTAGGAGGTGTTTAAATGGCAGCAATAAACGGTCAAAAAGTTATATCGGGTTCAAAGGGTTTTTTATGGCTTAATGGTCAAGCATTGGGAGAAGTTAAATCTATAGAAAGTAAAGCGACTATAAACAGAGAAACAATTAACATGGCTGGTTCTTTTGATGAAGATTCAAAGGCAATGTCAGCTACTTGCGAAGGAAGTTTTGTGCTTCATAAAATATATACTACAGAAAGAGAATTTGTTGAAAATTTTCAAAAAGGAATTGATACAAGGTTTCAGTTATATGTTACTTTAGATGACCCGGATTCATTTGGAAGAGAATCTGTTCAATTAGATAATTGTTGGTTAAACGAAATAACAATAGCTCAATTTGAAGTTGGAGCAGTACTTGAAAGAGAGTATCCATTTGGACATACATTTAGCGATATAAAATATGCAGAATCAATAAATAAATAATTAAAACAACGGAGGTTTTAGTATGGAAGTTAAAAGTATAAAAGAATTAATAGAAATGAAAACAAAAATAGAAGACCAAAAGAATCAAATTTGTGAAATAGAAATACCTTCTTTAAATACAAAATTTAAATTTAAAAAAGCAACTAGAGCTGAAATAGTTAATATAAGAAATATGGAACCTATAGAACAGGACCAATATTTAATATTTAACAATGTAGTTGAGCCTAATTTAAAAGACCCAGAACTACAAGAAGCGTTTAATTTTGGTTGTCCACCACATTTTATAGTTGATAAAATGCTTTCAATAGCTGAGGTTGGGAAATTATCGTTAGCTATAATTGGAGAAAACGAAAATCCTAATTTTGGTAAAGATATAAAAAACTTATAAAGAATGATCTTGATTTTTACATTATATATTTTTTTGTAATGCGAGGTCATTCAGATAAAGAAATGTTAGAAGTTATAAACGACCCTATCAGAAGAGAGTTATATCACGGTATAATTTTAAATCACATAGAAGAACAAAAAGAAGCTAATAAAAAGAGATAGAGAGGTGGTAGGAGAAATCTTATCATCTTTTTTATAGAAAGGAAGTGTTTAAATGGCATTTAATTTAAGAGGAATTTTAAGTCTAGATTCTGGCAGTTTTTTAAGTGGAATTAATTCTGCTGAAAGTGCGACTAGTAAATTATCTGGAGTTACTGGAAAAGCTACAAGCGGAATTAAATCATTAGTTGTAGCTGGTGCTGGAATAGCTGGTATATCAATGGGTGTTTCTGATACTATAAATACATTTGCGGATTTTCAAAAAGAAATGTCGAACGTTCAAGCGGTTACAGGTGAAACTAGCGACAAAGCAATGACAGCTTTAAATGAAAAAGCAAAAGAAATGGGAAGAATATTACCAGCTTCTGCAAGTGATGCAGCACAAGCTATGGCTAATCTTGGTTCCGCTGGGTTTAGTACAAATGAAATTATGAAAAGTATAGAAGGTACTTTATACTTAGCTACTTCTGCACAAACAGATATGGCTACCGCTTCTGAAATTGCTTCTGGAACATTGCGAGGATTTGGATTAGATGCATCACAAGCTAGTCATGTAGCTGATGTATTAGCAAAAACTGCAGCAGATACAAACGCTGGTATTTTAGACATGGGTGATTCTTTAAAATATTCTGCTCCAGTTGCGCATGCCATGGGAATTTCATTAGAAGAAGTAGCAGCAGCAACAGGTATTATGGCAAATTCAAATATAAAAGGAAGTCAATCTGGAACGACTTTAAGAGGTGCGTTAACAAGATTAGTTAAACCTAGCAAGGAAGCTAGATTAGCGATGGAGAGAGTAGGTTTTACGGCGGTCGATTCACTAGGAAATATGAAATCATTAACAACTATTGTAGCTGAATTAGGTCAAGGTACTAAAGATTTAACACAAGAACAAAAAAATGCTACCTTAGCGCAAATATTTGGGCAAGAAGCTTTAGGCGGAATGTTAAAACTTATGGAAGCAGGACCATCCAAAATAAATGAATTAACTAAATCATTAGAAAAAGCAGATGGCGCATCAAAAGCTATGGCAGAAACTCAAACAAACAATTTATATGGTGCTATGCAAGAAGTTGAAGGTGCTTTTGAAACTATGAAGATTAATATAGGCGAACAAGCTGCACCGGTCCTTACAAGTGCATTAAAAGCTTTTGCAGATGTTATTCCTAGTATTGGCTCTGGAGCTGTAGATTTGATGAATAAATTTATTAGTTTTGGTACAGCTATATATGAACAAATTCAACCAGCTTTAAGTTCTATGAAAGATTTTATATTAGTAGAAGTTGTGCCAAGATTATCAGAGTTAGGAAGTACTATGGCATCATTATACGAAACTTATTCACCTTTATTATCTGCTGCGTTTAGCGCTTTAGGTGATGTAGCTAGTGTGTTGGTAACAGAAGGATTAAATGCTATTAATTCAGATTTAAAATGGATAAATGATAATAGCGAAGTTGTTGTTGCCGCATTATCAGCAATAGGAATAGCATTAGGAATTTATAAAACTGCTTGTATTGCTGCAAGTATA
This sequence comes from uncultured Fusobacteriaceae bacterium, assembly GCA_964536535.1. Lineage (GTDB taxonomy): Bacteria > Fusobacteriota > Fusobacteriia > Fusobacteriales > Fusobacteriaceae > CAZFBB01. Next base: position 24,756 of record CAZHXU010000006.1, on the reverse strand, counting down.
GCACAAAATATTCATAACGTATCTATGGGAATAGGCGCTATAAAATCAGCAGCATTAAGTTTTGCAATTGTAGCTTTATATGTTAAAGATTATGTTTATGCAGCGGCAGCTGGTGCAGCGGCGTTTGCTCAAACTGCTTTAAATTTAGCCATGAATGCTGGGCTTGTACCAGTATTATTAGTTGTTGGTGGTATTGCATTGTTGGTCGGTGGAGTTATATTAGCTTATAAAAAATTAGATTGGTTTAGAGGATTAGTAGATACTGTTTGGGGCATATTAAAAGGATTTGCAAAAACAATAGGTGCCGTATTTAGTGGAATAGGTAAAGTCGCTGGCAAAATAGGAGAATTTATTGGAATAGGTGGCGGAGAAGAAAACGCAAATGGTACTTCTTATTTTAGAGGTGGTGCAACTGCAATAAATGAACGTGGAGACGAAATGCAAGTTTTACGTGATGGTACTTCTATATTAACAGCTGAAAGAACTGACCAATTATTAAGAGGTGATGGCAGCTCTAAGGGAAATAATGTTACAATAAATATAGACGCAAAGGGTATGGACGTTAACGAATTAGTAAGCGTATTAGAATATAGATTAAACAATTTATAGGAGGTATTTATGGACATATTTTTATATGATAACAATAAACAAGATTTTATTAAATTTCCAGTTATACCAAAAGAAATTAATATAAATTCAAAACAAAAAATAGAAAACTTTGAAACTATAACTTATGGGGATTTAAAACTAATAGGATTAAAAGGAAATAGAAAGCTATCATTAGATAGCTTCTTTCCTAAAACTCATTATGGTTTTTCTAAAGACAGAAAACTAGAAGGCATGCAATATGTAGATAAAATAGAAAAATGGAGGGAAACAAGAACACCGCTTGTTTTATTAATATCTGATTTAAATATTAATTTTAAATGTGTTATAGATAATTTAGATTATTCCATTAAAGATGGTACAGGTGATATTTATTATAAAATGTCAATAGAAGAATTTAAAGTACCAACCATAAAAACACAAACAAATCCTTCTTCTAAAAAACCAGTTACAGTTTCAAAACCAGAAGTTGTAGTAAATAAAAGCACTTATGGAATTGTAACCGCTGATGTCTTAAATGTAAGGTCTGGAAATGGAATTAATTACTCTATAATTGGAAGTTTGAAAAAAAATACTAAAGTTAAATTATTTAGATTAGAAGGTGGAGGAAAATGGTGGCATATATATTTTGGGAATAAAGGCGGTCATGTTTCTGCTCAATATATAAGGAGGATATAAATGTATAAAATATATAAAAAAACTGGGAAAGATTTATATAATTTTACTGACAATTGTGGTGAAATTACTTTAAGAAGTTCTGCTAGTGAAATTAGCGAAGAGTTGTCTTTTGAAATTAAAGGTCGTTTTTTAAACGAAGGTGATAAATTAGTTTTATATAAAGACAAAATTAAAATATTTGAAGGTATTATTATTACTGTAGATATACAAGAATACACATCATCAATTAGTTGTGCTGATTTTGGTTGGTATTTAAATAAAAACGAAGATATGTACCAGTTTAACGATTCTATAACTGGATGCATAAAAAGAATATTAAATGACCATGCAATACCAATTGGATTTTTAGAAAACATTACTATTGCTTATAAAAAAGTTAATAGAGGAAATTTATCTGATTTAATTAAAAAACTTCTTGAATATGCTCAAAAATCTACAGGTAAAATTTATATTTGGGAAATGCGTCAAGGAAAATTTTATTTAGAATTGCAAAGTAATAAAGTTATAACTTATACTACCAATTTATTTGAAAACACAATAGATGTAACTAAATTATCCAGCAATCAAACTTATAAAAAAAGCATTGACAAATTATATAATGCCGTTAAAGTTGTTAATCAAGAAGAAAACGAAGTTGGAACATTAGCTTATAGAGAAGATAGAAATTCTATAAATAAATATGGTAAAATACAAAAACTTGAAACTGTAACAAAAGAAGAAAAAGGAAATGCAACTAATATAGCTGTAAATCAATTAAAATTATTAAACAAAATAGATTATAATGTAAATGTTGAATTACCTGGAATTATAGAATGCAGAGCAAATAAAGTTTTACAATTTAAAGATGACAAAATAATTGCTAATGGCAATTATAGAATACTTCAATGTACCCATAATATAAATGCAAATAAACATTTAATGGATTTAGAATTAGAGGTGATTTAATGGATTCAATAACAAAATTGGCTGAAATTATAAAAAAAAGAGATAATAAAGAAATATTTTATATTGATACTGCTAAAGTTATAAATATAAATCCTTTAAAATTAAAATTAAAAAATAAAATATTTTTAAGCGAAGATTATAATAATTTAAAAATATCAGATGTTTTAGATAAAAAAATTCAAGAAAGCATTGTAGCTAAAGTTACAGTTCAAAGCGTAGAATATAACTGTTATAGTATTCCTAATGTTAAAATTAATGATGAAATAATAGTAGTTCCCATTAGCGATGGCAACTTATGGTATGCTATTGATAAGGTGGTGATGTAATGGCTATTTTCCCAATTGTTGAAGAAGAAAATATTGAAGAAGAAATAATAACAGATAGAGGAATAAATTTTCTTTATGATTTTACTTTAGAAGATTTTATTCTTAAAGATGGTAGATTTGTTGAATTAGTAGGAGATGCAGCCGTTGTGTTTTGGATTGAAAAAGTTTTAAGAACTCAATATGAAATTTCAGAAGTATATCATTTAACTGAATATGGAACAGATTTAGAAAGTGTTAGAGGAAAAGTATTACCATTTGACATAGCAAAAAATATTTTAAAAACAAATATTGAAGAATCTTTATATAAACATGAAAGAATAAAAGAAATAACTAATTTTAATGTTACGCAAGAAAACGACAATGTTTATATAAGTTTTAATGTTTCTTTAAACCCTTATGAACCTAATACAGATATTACTAGTGAAGAAGGATTTACAAGATTAACAACAATAGACGAAATAAAAGATTTTATAGATAGCGCTGTGTTAATAACAAGCGATGGATTTTATTTTAAAACTAATTTAGGTAGTCAAGTTTATTTAAATATATAGGAGGTGCTTTATGGCTGAAAACAGAGATATTATAAGAGAACGAATGCTTAGTAATTTAAGCAACAAATATGATAGGTTGCCTGGTTCTTGGACATGGGAAACTTATCAAGCTGAAGCTATAGAAATGGAATCATTGCAAATATTACTTGACAATGGTCTTGACCAAGCGTTTGCCGGAACTGCTGATTTAGAACATTTAAAAGTTATGGCTTTTGAAGATAGAGGTATTGTATACAAAGAAGCTACTTTTGCGTCTGGAGAAGTAACAATAACAGGCATTCAAGGTGCAATAATAACAGAAGGTGATTTGTTTGCTAATGAATTACTTCAATACAAAGCTTTAGAAACTAAAACAATTGATTCTACTTTAACTACTAATGTAAAAATAGAATGTACTACAGCTGGAAGTGTTGGTAATACTGTAGCAAATAGTATAATTTATTTTCCGGTTTCAATACAAGGGTTAGATACAGTTACAAATACTCAAGAAATAAGTAATGGTTATGATGAAGAGGGTAGAGATTCTTTATTACAAAGATATTATAATGAAATAAGAAAACCAGCTACATCTGGAAATATAAATCATTATATAAATTGGGCATTATCGGTTGAAGGTGTTGGAAATGTAAAAGTAAAACCATTATGGAACGGTAATGGAACGGTAAAAGTAGTTATTTTAGATTCTAATAAACAACCAGCTGACCAATCTTTAATAACTAAAACAAGCAATTATATTGAAACTCAAAGACCAATCGGCGCTAGTGTTACTGTATCAACAGCTACAGAATTAGATATTAATGTTAATTGCGAAATTCAAGTAACTAAAGATTACACATTAGACCAAGCTAAAGCAAATATTCAAACAAACATACAAAATTATTTTAAAGAAAATGCATTTGAGGACCAGACAATATATTATGCAAAAATTGGAAATATAATTTTTAATTCGGAAGGTGTAAATAATTTAATCTATAATACATTTACTATTAACAATGCTAAAAATGATATAATATTAATAGATAGCAATACAGAAACACAAATAGCTAAGTTAGGTACACTAACTGTTACATCGGTTTAGGAGGTGTTTAAATGGCTGCTAAATTAACAGAACATATGCCGATTTATTTTAAACCTTCAATAGTTGCTAGTGATATTACTAATCCAATGTATCTTGAAAATTTAAAATTTGAAAATATGATTCAAGAATATACAAATCAATTTATAGTTAAAACCGCGACTTTTACTTTATCAAGATATGAAGAACAATACGGACTGCCAGTTAATCCGGCTGGTATTACTACAGAAGAAAGAAGAAGCAGAATAAAATCAAGAATGAGAATGAACGGACCAACAACCAAAGAATTTCTTCAAAACATTTTAAATGCATGGGGAAATTCCGAGGTTGAAATAACAGAATTATTTGACCAATACTTAGTAAAAATAAAATTTATTTCAAACAATGGTATACCAAGTAATTTAGGAGATGTTAGAGAAGCTATAAGCGAAATTATTCCAGCACACTTAAATGTTTTATATGATTTTAAATATAGAACGCATGGAGAATTAAAACCTTATACACATCAACAACTTTCTAATTACACACATCAACAAATTAGAGATAGGGAGGATATAGTTTAATGCCAGATATTACACCAAATTTAAGTTTAAAAAAACCTTTTCAAAATGAAAATTATGATATAAATATTATGAATGAAAATATGGATACTATTGATGCTTCGGTTAATAAATCAAGAAATCAAATAAAAATTATTCAAAATCAAACATTATTAAAAAGCAATTGGACCTTAAGCGGAAATTATTACAAAATAAAATTTACAAATAGTAATATAACTTCTAATAGTATAGTGGATGTAAATATTTTTTTAGAACAATTAGAAACAGCGGTTGATTTGTTACCTTCTACAAAAAGTTTTAATGGATACGTTGAAATTTTTGCGACTAAAATTCCAAGTTCTAATTTAAATTGCGATATAAAAATAGTAAAGGAGGGTATTTAATGGCAATTGGAAGAGTAAACGTTTCTTCTGGTTCTAATATTAAAAAAATACTTCGTGGCAGTATTAAAGGACAAGAAACTCAAACATTACCAGATTCGGTAGTTCCGGAAAATTCGATAATTTTTACTAATAGTCAATATGCTTATGGTGAAATAAATAAATTAGAAATATTAACAAGTACTACAATAAAATTTACAAATCAAACTATTGTTAACCCTATAAATTATACGTTAATTGAATTTCAAAAATTTAATAAAATAATTAAAGATAGATTTACTATTCCATACACTTCAAGTACTTCTTTAAAACAATATAATATTAATTTAAATGACACAGTTAATCCAGAAAAATGTTTAATTTTTTTACAACAAGATTATGATCAAAGAGATGGAGGTTTTGTTTATTATCATGATTTAAAAACAGAATTAACTACAAATGAATTAATTATATACAGTAAAAACAGTGGAACTTCTGCTAGTTTATCATATTTTATAGTAGAATTTTAAAAAAACGGAGGTGACTATGAACAACAATAAGAAGATACAACTTACACAAATATTAATAACAATATTTATATGTTGTATTTTCTCTTTTGTTACTATTGCAGTTTGTAAAACTGATAATAATATATCCCAAACACAAAATGTTAATATAAATACAGATAGCATTGCTAGAAAAGTTAATTTAAACACTGCCACTAAAGAAGAACTAAAATCTTTAAATGGTATAGGTGATAAATTAGCTGCTGAAATAATAAATCATAGACCATATAAAAGTATTTGGGATATATGCACAATAGATGGAATTGGAGAAAATACGGTAAGAAATATAGAAAAGGAGGTAACTGTTAATGACTGAATTTCTAACAATTAAAGAAGTATCGGTTATAGGAATATTAATAATAGCAGTAATATCATTATACAAAGTAGCTGTTAAACTTAAGAATGAATCAGATAAAAGCAATCAAGAAAAAATAGGCATAATAATAGAAAATCAAAATCAAGAAAGAGAACGACATAAAACAGAAGAATCAGAATTAAAATTAGAACTTAAACAAGCTAGAGAAGAAGCCAAAGAAGATAGGAAAAACTGGTTAGAATCATTACAAGCTAATACCAATCAGCTTAAAAACGTAGCTGATAAACTAGAAGTTATACCTAAGCTTCAAAGTGATATGGATAATATGAAAGATGATATAACAGAAATTAAAAACAATTTAAACGGAGGTAAATAATATGAAAACTTATTTTAATCGTTTTAAAAACGTAGGAACTATTTTAAGTGTGGTTGGACTTATAGGACTATTGTTAGTTCAATTCGGCGTTAGTATTGATTTAGAATGGTTAGATACTACTGCTAAAATTGCTTGTAGTTTGCTAGTTGTTTTAGGAATATGTAATAATCCAGATACTAGTGGATTAGACTTGCCAACAAATAAATTAAACGGAGGTAAATAAATGAAGATAGGCGGAAGAAACGGACACAATCCTTTAGCTACCGGTGCTAATGCATTAGTAAATGAAGTTAAAGAAGATACAAAAATATTTGATTTTAGCAAAAAGTTTTTAGAAACCAAACATCAATTTATAGATTGTTATCCTGGTAGAATGTATGGTGTAAATGCTGAATTAATTTGGGGAATTGATAAGGCGAATGATAAAGCTAATAAAGGTAGAAACAAAGTAGATTTCTTTTATTCAGTACATTTGAATAAAGCATATAACAGATATAACGGAGCTATAGGTAGTGAAATATGGTTATATCCAGAATGTAGCGAAGCAACTAAACAAAAAGCTATAAGGATACTTGAAAACTTAGAGAGGTTAGGCTTTAAAAATAGAGGAATTAAATATAGCAATAATCTTGCAGAACTTAATTCTACTAATATGGAAGCTATGATAATAGAATGTTTTTTTTGTGAATCTACAGAAGATGTTAAAGTTTATAAAAACGTTGGTGCTGAAGCTTTAGGTTTTGCAATAGCTAATGGAATTGACCCTAGCATTACTAAACTTCAAGAAACTGAAATAAAAACATATAGAAATGTACTTGTATATGCTAAAGGCAATAATGTTGATAAATCTATTGCTGAATGTTTTAGTTGGTATTTAGATGATTCTATTGTAATTGACCATACTCAAATAAATACAGTTAAAGGAATAAGCGTTTATAGTATTGGAGCATTGACAGGTGTTAAATGTGATATAGCTATAAGAGGTAAAGATAGAAAAGATACATTAGAAAAAGCACTTGCTAGAGTAGGTATTAAGAGGTAGTAATTTACTACTTCTTTTTTTGTATTGACATATATATCGTTTTGATATATTATTGAAATATAAAACAAAAGGAGTGTTGAAAATGAATATTAAAGAATTACAAATGTTACAAGCTTTACCTTTAGAGGTTAAAATTATGAAAAGCAGACAAAGAATAATTGAATTTGTTGATTACATGGGTGGAGAAGATAAAGTTTATATAAGTTTTAGTGGCGGAAAAGATAGTACAGTATTACTAGATTTGGTTAGAAAAGAATTTCCTGATATTGTTGCAGTTTATAGCAATACAGGATTAGAATTTCCCGAAATAAATAATTTTGTAAAAACTAAAGAAAATGTAATTATGGTTAGACCTGAAAATTCATTTAAACAAGTTATTGAAAAATTTGGTTATCCTATAGTTAGTAAAAAAACCGCTAGAATGATTAGTGATTGTCAAAATCCTACTGATAAAAATGCTAAAAGTAGAAAACTTTATTTAAGTGATTATACATTAGATGAAAATGGTAATTATACTAGTAAAAAAAATAATAGTTTTAAAATAGCTAAAAAATGGCGATATTTAATTGATGCTCCGTTTAAAGTATCACATAAATGTTGCGACGAATTGAAAAAGAAACCACTTAGAGCATGGGAAAGAGAAAATAAAAAGAAACCAATAATAGGAACTATGGCTAATGAAAGTAAAATGAGAGAAGCTACTTATTTACAAACTGGTTGTAATAGCTTTAAAGAAGGACACGAAAATTGTACTCCGTTAGGTTTTTGGACAGAACAAGATATTTTTGAATATATATTAACCTATAAATTAAGCTATGCTAAAGTTTATGGTGATATTATAATTGATGAAAACGGTAAATATACAACTACAGGAGAAAAAAGAACAGGTTGCGTATTTTGTGGATTTTGCAAAAATGAAAAACAATTAAGTGAAAGATATTTAAGATTAGAACAAACCCATCCTCAACTACATGATTATTGCATGAATAAATTAGGATTTAAAGAAGTTTGTGAATATATGAATATAAAATATACTAAAAATTAGATTGGGTTTTACCAATCTTTTTTATTTACATTTTATTTACAAATTAATAGTAAACATATTGCAACTTGATACATATATATAAACTATAAGACAAAACAAAATAAATTAAAATTAAGAGGTGTTGTAATATGAAAAAATTATCAAACAAAGAAGCAAAGTTTATATCTGCATTAGGAGTAAACGCAATGGCATTAATAACTGGAACTCCATTGGCTTTAGTAGTGTCTATACCAGTATCAATTGCTATTCTAAGCAAGAAAGAAACCGCTCACGATAAATTAGTTACTGAAATATCTAAAAGTTTTAAAATGGATTGTAGCGACGCAGAAATATATGCTAAACAATTAGAAAAAATATGTAATAAAGAATATCAAAGACAATTAGAATTAGAAAAAGAATTAATGATAACAAAGTAGGGGCTTAACCCCTTCTTTTTTTTATGTTTAATTTGTGTTATTTTCATGTTGACACGTTGACGTTAACGTGATATTATAAATACAACAAAACAAATAGGAGTGATATATATGAACAAAACAACAAGAAAATTAATACAATTTAATAACGGTAGTCAAAGAGTAGCTTTGCCTTTGAGGTTTTTAAAAAAGTTGGGAATTAATGCTGGTGAAGATTTAGAAATTAGACTTGAAGGTTTTGAAATAATAATAAGAAAAGGAAAGGAGTAGATTATATATGTATGAAATTGCATTTAAAAATGGATTAGGTTCATATTATGATGAAGATGGTTGCGATTGTATTATTGCCAAAATTCCTAGTAATAATATACCTAGAGAAAATGAAATAATAGAATTAATAGGTGGCAAAACAAATACTTTAAGATATTTTTTGGCAAAAGAAATTAAACGTAGTGTAACTTTAAATCCCTTTAAAGAATGGATTAGAGTATATGTTATTGAAATAAAATAAAACAAATATAAAGGAGTAGATAGAGTGAAAGAATTAATTAAAATTACAACAAATAAAACTGGTCAAAAGTTAGTAATTGCTAGAGATTTACACGAAGGATTGGAAATTAAAAGCAAATATCAAGATTGGATTAATAGAATGTTTGAATACGGCTTTGAAAAAGATATTGATTATATAACATGGACTGAACTTACTCAAAAAAAAGAAGGTTCAAGAACAGTAAAAAGATTACAAACAAATCACTATTTAACGCTTGATATGGCAAAAGAAATTTCAATGTTACAAAGAAATGAATTAGGAAGAAAGTTTAGACAATATTTTATAGAATGCGAAAAACAACTTATAGAAAATAGACCTAAATTACCAAATAATTATAAAGAAGCATTAATTGCATTGGTTGCAGAAATAGAAGAAAAAGAAAAAATCCAAGCTGAAAAACAAAAACTTATTCATGATAATAAAACTTATACAGCTAGCGAAATAGCTAAAGAATTACATTTTAGGTCTGCTCAGGAATTAAATAAAGATTTAGCAGAAAAGAAAATACAATATAAAGTTAATAATGTCTGGGTATTAGCTGCTAGATATTCAGAGTTAGGTTATACTAAAACTAAACAAATAGAACTTAACGCTGGTAAAATAATATACGACACTAGATGGTCTGGAAAGGGCAGAGATTGGCTTATAAACGATATATACAAAGAGAGGGATTAACCTTCTCTTTTTTATTTTAAAAAAATATTAAAAACTTTTATAAAACGTATTGACGTACATACGTATTTGATATATAATAAAATTGTGGTTAAGAGATAACCCAATAAAACAACAGGCTTTAAAAAATCATACACCTTAAAAGCCACAAACATGGTGATGTATAGTAGCGGTAATTAAATTATAAGGAGTGTTGAAAATGTCAGAATTTACAAAACAAATAATAAAAAGAAATGAATTAGAAATTGCTTGGTATCAAGTTGAAATAATTAAATTAGAAAATCAAATAGAAATTGCTAGAAAAGAACAAAGAGAACTTATAAAACAAAATAGAGAATTAAAGGAGCGAATTTAAATGGCTGCTTATTCGATAATTAAAAATAATAAAAAAATTAAATGTGAAGATTGTCCTTATTGTGAATTTATTGACAACGGAGTTGATACAGATAGAGGTTATAAATCAGAAATAGATATAAGATGCACATTAAGTGGTAAATGTATATTTAAGGAGGTAATTTAGATGTCAAGAAAATTATATGAATTAACACAAGATTTTAAAAACTTAGAGGAGTTATTAGATAATCCTGAAATAGATAATGTTGAAATAGAAAAAGCGTTAAATGAGGTTGCTGGAAAGTTTGTAGATAAAGCTGAAAATATTTGCAAAATAAGAGCAATAATTTTATCAGATATTGAAGGAATTAAAGCGGAAGAAAAAAGGCTTAAAGATTTGAAAAAACAAAAAGAAAATGCAATCAAAAACTTAGAGAATTACTTAGAAGCTAATATGAGAGCCTTAGACCAAAAGAAAGTAGAAGGAGGACTATTTACTTTATCAATTAAAAAAAATCCTCCTAGTGTGCTTATAAATGATTTAGAAGTTGTTCCAAGCGAATTTAAAGTTATTAAAATTGAAGCTAATAAAACTGCTATAAAAAACATATTAAAAGCTGGTGGAAGTATTGAAGGTTGTAGTTTAGAACAAAAAGAAAGTTTAAAAATAAAATAAGAGGTGATTATATGTCTAAATATCAAAAATTAATAGAAATTCAAAACGAATTAAAAGCACCAAAAAACCAATACAATAATTTTGGAAAATACGCATATAGAAACTGTGAAGATATATTGGAAGCTTTAAAACCTATATTATTAAAACATAAAGCAACAATTTTTATTAGCGATGATGTTGTTAATGTTGAAAATAGATTTTATATTAAATCAACTGTAACATTTATAGATACAGAAACAGGAGAAACAATTCAAAATTCAGCTTTAGCACGAGAAGATGAAACTAAAAAAGGTATGGACCTAAGTCAAGTTACTGGTTCAACTAGTTCTTACGCTCGTAAATATGCTTTAAATGGAATGTTTGCTATAGATGACACCAAAGATTCAGATACTACTAATACACATGGCAAAAATGAAACTAAAGCTAATAAACTTACTGAAAAACAAGTTAACAGATTAATAGCAATAGCTAAATCTGCAAGTGTAACTTTAGCTGACGTTAAAAAGCATATTAATAAAAAATTTGGTAAAAATAATATTGAAGATTTAACAAAAACAGAATATGACATTATGTGTGAAGGATATGAAAAGATGAAAAAATAATTTGTGAGGTGTTAATAATGAAAATTGTTAAAGAAATATTAGACACTACTACAGATAAAAGATTTGGAGAAAGCACAATTGTTAAAGTTAAATATATTGAAAATGGCAAACCAGGAATATGCAAATTAGTACTAGCTAATAAAAAAAGAATTTATATAGGAATGAGGTTTTAATATGATTAATGTTGAAATGAATGAACAAGATTTTTTAAATACAATTAGAATTGCAGATATTAAATTAAGAAATTTATTTATATCAAAAGAAATATCAGAAACAGAATTTAAACAAAGACTAAGGACAGTATCACTGTCCAAGGTCTACTACAAACTAAACTTAGTTAACTTTAAAAAATAATTAATTATTAACTTGACGTTATGATGTCTAGTATATATAATAAACATATGGAGGATTTAAGAATGAATAAATTAAACATAAATGAGGATAAAACAAAATTAGTAAGACCTACTATAAGATTGGATAAAGAATTTAATAAGAATTTAAAAGTTGCAATGATAAAAAATGATACTAACTTTCAAAAATTATCAGAGCAGTTATTAGAAGAATGGTATGAAAAACATAAGTAGTTTATTGACGCATTGAAAGGAAGTGAGAGGGGGTGAGATATATAATATTACCACTTGAACTCAATACAGAACAACGAGAAATATATTGGCTTTTATATTCAAGGATGGATTTTGATACTTTTGAAGTTAAATATACATTGGACCAATTGGCTAATGACAGTAATGAAAAATTATGTATTACCAAAAAGAAAGCTAGTTTAATAATAAAAGAATTTATAAGTAAAGGTTATTTAAATGTGTTAAAGAAAGGAAGTAAGGGTAATCCAACGATTTATGAAGTTGTTAAAATCGATAAAATAGGGAAACACAAAAGTAACTTAAAAGAAACACAAAGGGAACTTAAAGGAAACATAAGAGAAACAAATAAACCTAGTGATACCAACAGTTACCAAGATTTTGAGAAACACAAAGGGAACTTAAAAGAAACACAAAGGGAACTTAAAGGAAACACAAAGGTTACACCTACTAATGATAAAGATAAAGATAAAGATAATATATATATAGAAATACAAGAAATAAGAAAATATTATAAAGGAACTAAATCAAAATCAGTAGCAGATAAAAAGTTGCCTAAACTGATTAAGCAATATACTAAAGAACAATTAATAAGAGCAATAGAAAGATATAATAAATTTGTTATGGACCAAAGGAAAACAGGATTCCAATTACAGTTTAAAAACGAAGGTACATTTTGGAATGGTGGTTATGTTGATTATTTAGATGAAAATTATAGCGATAATCAAACAACTAATTATTCTAATGACGTAAAAAAAACAAATATATATGATTTTAATGCAAGTCCATTTTAAAAAGGAGAAATTTTATGAGTAATTTAGCTAGAGTATTACCTAATAACATTCAAGCAGAGATTGGATTGTTAGGCGCTATAATATCAAATAACGATAATATATTAGAAACTGAAGGTATAATAAATAGCAACGATTTCTACAGAGATAATCACAAACATATCTATAAGGCTATGGTTTCGCTTTACAAGGATAAAAACGGAATAGATGTAATTACACTATCTAATAAATTAAAACCCATTATAAACGAAATAGGGGGCATTAGTTATTTAGCTGAATTATCTAGTTCAGGAATTGATTATAATGTTAAGAGTTATATTTCTATTGTTAAGGATTGTAGTAATAAAAGAATTATAATTAAAAATGCTCAATTGCTATTAAAAAATGCTTTTGAAAGCGATTTAACACCTAAAGAAATTATTGATAAATTTACAAACGAAACAGATATATCAGAAAAGGAAGAAAGTCAAATATTAACAGCCAAAGAATTGGCAGAAAGAACTATAGAACATATTGAAGAACGTTATAATTTAGGCGGGAAAATAGTTGGTATGGAATGTGGCATAAACACTATAGATAATTTTGTTGATGGATTTCAAAAACGCAATTTATATGTAATAGCAGGTAGACCATCACAAGGGAAATCTTTTTTATCGCTTCAAATATCTAAGGGATTATCGAGTAAATATCATGGTGCGATTTTTTCAATGGAAATGTACGAAAGTGATATAGGCATAAGATTTTTATCTTCTATGTGTGGTATAAATGGTGTTAAAATGCGCCGAGGATTAATAGAAGAAAACGAATGGGGAAATCTTCTTATGGCTAGTTCAAAGTTTTCAGAAAAGAAATTATCAATAGATGTTACTGCTTCACAAACTATATATGATATTAAACGTAAAGCTAAAAGACTTAAAATGCTTTATGATACTCAATATATAATTATAGACCATGTAGGACTTATAGAAAAACATAATTCTAAATTAACAGACAATCAGCATATAGGTGAAGTTACAAGACAATGCAAAATAATGGCTAAGGAATTAGATATGTGCGTTATACTATTATCTCAATTATCAAGAAAGCCAGAAGAAAGACCGGACCATCGCCCTATAATGTCAGATTTGAGAGATAGTGGTAATATAGAGCAAGATGCAGATGTAGTTATGTTTGTGTATAGGGATGAATATTATGATAAAGAAACGGAAGAAAAAGACATAATGGAAATACTTGTAGGTAAAAATAGAAATGGTCGTGTAGGTGGAATGAAAGTTTATTCTAATTTAGACAAGCAAATAATAAATGATTTAGCGAGAATATAACTTTAAGGAGTGTTGTAAAATGGGTAAAAAATTAGACGTGGAAACTATAAAAAGATATAAAAAAATATTAAAAAATATTGAAAAGTATAAATTAAGTATGTTAGAAGCTTGCGATATTTTTAATGAAGATTACAGTAAATTTTATTATTGGGTTAAAAAAAATAATATACATCCTACTATGAAAGAAAAAATAAATCAAAGCGAAATAAAAATGTGTAAAGAAGTTATAGAAAAATCAATAAAAAATAAAACGACTTATAAAGAAATTTGTGAAAAAATAGGAGTTAAATATACAGATTTTTATAATTTATGCAAAAAACATAAAATTGAAAGAAATGGATATAAAGAAATGTTATGTAAAAAAATATATGACGAAGTTATTAATACTAATAAAAGTGTAGAAGAAGCTTGTGACAAATACAATATAACTATTAATAGATTTTTGTATTGGAAAAGAAAAAATGTTGATAAAGTTGGGGATACTATACAAGAAGCAAGAAAAAAGAAAGCAAAAAAACGTTGGAATGATATAATAAAAAGATTATTGGAAGGTGAAAAAGTTATAGATTTAGCTAAAGAATATAATTTAAAAGCTGCAACTATAAGAAAAAACTTTAATAAATTATGCACTAATGAAGAAAAAAAACAAATAAGAAAAAATAACAAACCAGAAATTAAAAAAATAAGTCCAAAACAAATTAAAAAAACACAATCTAAAATAGATAAATATTTAGAAAAAATATATAAAATTTCTAAAAATAAAACAATAAATGAAAAAGATTTATTAGATTATTTATGCATTAATGATGTTGATATACCTAAAAAAGTATTTAAAGAAAAACTAATAGCAAATGGATATAAAATAATTGGATAGAGGTGTAAATATGAATGAAATAGCTAAAAAAATAGTTAATATAAGCAATTTAGAATATTTAGAAGCATTAGCATTAACAGAAGATATAATTGATTTAGGAGGCAATAAAGAAGATTTAAATACTATGATAAATAATAAAGATATGCAAGGAATAGAAACTTATAGAGCTAAACTAATGTTTTGCGGAGGGGTTTAATCCCTCTTTTTTATTTAAAAAAATAAATTAAAAAACTTTTTAAAAAGGTATTGCAATTATATATCAATGTGATATAATATAATTAACAAGTCAGTAAGGAATACAAACACATCGTTCCAATAACAAGTAGATAATTCCTATCATCTAGGATAAAATTTAAAATAAAAAAATACGAGGTGGTTAAATGGATATTATTAAAATAAGTATTATAAATGATGAGGCTATATTAAAATTTCATAGAAATATAAAATTTGAAGATAAAACTAAAATAGAAATAGAAGAAAAGTTTGATAAAATTATAGATTTGTTAGAAAAAGATGAAGTTTTTAAAAAAAGTTTTGAAATAAAAGAGGTGTAAAATGAGCAGTAAAAATTTAAATATTATACTTGAAATTATAAATAGCAATATAGCAATATTAAACGCTAATGGTTATGAAGTTTATGATAGTGAAAATGAAGATTGGTTTTTAAAAGAAATTAAATACAATCCAGAAGATGACAAAATGTATTTTAAATGTGAGGAGGACAAATAGATGAATGCACTAAAAGGAAAATTTGTTAGGTTTTCAGAAGAAAGATTAGAATTTATAAATAAAAAAGCTAAAGAATTAGGCATAACAGCTAGTAGTTATTTGAATATATTAGTAGCTGAAAAAGAAAAAGAAAATAAATAAGAGGTGTTATTAATGAAAATTTATGAAGTTATGAAAGAATTACATGAAAATAAAAATAAAGTTGCAAGAAATATTTTTACAGCAACAGACGGAAACGGTTATTATGAAATGCGTATTGAAAAAAATAGATATATAATTAATGCATTTGATGAAAATGGTGAGAGATTAAATTCGCATAATTATTCTCATTTAATTGATACTGAAAAAGAATGGGAAATAATTGAAAAACTTGTAACATTTGAAGAAGTTTTAAATAGTAATAAAAAATGTAGAGTAGAACACTTATTTTTAATTGAAAACGAATTTGATATTAAAAGATTTGATACATTTGACAGTTTAATGTTTGATTTATCTGATATAACAAACTCATACGAATTAAAAGATATAATTAAAAATGGAAAATGGTATTTGGAGGATTAAAATGGTTGTTTTAGGTTGCATATTAACATTGTTTACAATGATGCTTACAGTGTTTTGCTTAAAAGAAGGAAATACAAAGAAAGAATATTTAGTATTACTTGCGTTTTTAGTTGCTAATTTAATATTTGTAGCTAATTGTACATGGAATATGATTTTAAAATAAGAGGTGTTAAATATGAAATTTTATGAATTTAATGATTTTGGATATTATGCTTTGATATTAGCTAAAAACGATTTAATTGCAATTGAAGCTTACGAAAACAATATTGCAGAAATAGAAAAAGAAGATAAAGAAGTTGGACCTGATATAATTTCAAAAGAAAAAGCTTTAGAAAAATATAAAATGGCAACTATAGAAGGATGCAAAACTGAAAAAGAAAAAGTTGAAGATTTTAATGAAATTATGAGGATTTTGGAAAATTCAAAAATAAATTCTTTAATTTTACTTATAGATGGAAGTTTGTTTTAAGAAGGAGTGATAATATGAATAAAACAATATTAATAGGAAGAATGACAAAAGACCCAGAGCTAAAATTTACACAGGGAAATGGAACAGCAGTTACTACATTTACAATAGCAGTTAACAGAAGATTTAAGAAAGAAGGACAACAAGAAGCAGATTTTTTACCAATTATAGTGTGGGGTAAACAGGCGGAAGCTACGGCGAATTATATGAAAAAAGGAAGTCGAGTTGCCGTAAGTGGTAGAATAGAAACAAGAAGCTACAAAAACAAAGAGGGTAACAGAATTTATGTAACAGAAGTTGTAGCAGATGAAGTTGAGTTTTTAAGCAAGATAGAAAAAGAAGATATGAATACAGGATATACATTCGAAGAAGGCGAAGAAATTCCATTTTAAAAAAAAGGAGTGTTGAATATGGAAAAATTATATAAGTTTAATTGGGATTGTGGCAGAATGGGCGAAGTTGAAGGAATATTTATAGCAATTGAAAAAGAAATAAAAGAAAAAATAGGTGAAGAAATTTATTTTGGCGAAATATTAGGTGAACATAGTGATGTTTCTGGAATTTTAAAAGAAGAAGATTTAGAAGAAATTAAAGTTTCTGAAAATACATTAAAAGAAATGAAAGAAGTATTAGGAACTACAATAAGTGGATACAATCCATTGGAATTTATAGAATAAAAATTTAAATAATAAAGAGTGAGAAACAATTGAATAAGGGTTTGTAGTAGATTGTTTTAAAATAAAGCGAGAGAAACCCCGAAACACCCAAAGTTGAAAAACGAGTACGCTCATAAGCTTTAATCTTGCAAAAGGAGTGTTGTTAATGATAATTAATTATAATAATGTATTAGAAAATTTGAATAAAAAATATGTATATGATTTAATTACTAAAAAAGAAGAAAAAATTAGGGAAAAATTAAGCGAATGGTGTTTTAACGGAATGTTTAAGGAGGAATATAAATAATGAAAATAGATTTTAAGGAAATGTTAGAAATGCAAAAGGAATTAGATGATTATATACTTAGAAATGGTCAAGTTGAAGGGCTTGCAGATATGAAGTTGGTTGCTTTGACAGTTGAATTATCAGAAATGTTTAATGAAATAAGAAGCTTTAAGCATTGGAGTAAAAAAGGACCTTCTTCTAAAGAGGTTATACTTGATGAATTTGCAGATGTATTGCACTTTTGGTTATCAATTATGAACGATGAGATTAAAAATAAATTAAATAAAGATTATATAAACATTGATATCAAAGATTATACAACTTTTGATATCAATGTTTCGAAGGAAATTGAAAATAAAAAAAATAGATTAAACGAATTATTTATTTATATAATTAATTGTATAGTTGGATATAATAATATCGATAAAACGATAGGTAACTTATATAATTTAATGGGAAGTTTATTAATAATAGCTGAAATATTAGAATTTACAGAACAAGATATAATAGATGCTTACAAAGAAAAACATGAAATTAACTATAAAAGACAAAGGGAAGGTTATTAAAATGGGAAAATATGTTGAATATGATTTTTGTGAAGCTTTTAAAAAATACGAGGAAGGAATTACAATCAAAAGTTTAGCGAGTGGAATATCGCATTTAAAATACGAAGATTGGGACTATGTTTTGATAAAAAAATCAGTAAGTTTAAATGGAAATTTTAGTTTAAAAGAAATAAGGGGAAAGTGGCTAGTTTATGAAGAATAACGGGAAGAAATTCGAAGAAGATTTTAAGAAATCAGTTCCCGAAGATTGGTTTTTTTATAGATTTAAAGATGGTACAGGAAGTTGGGGCGGAAATTCAAAAGTCCGCTTCCAATCCTCTAACATATGCGATTTTATGATTTTTAACGGTGATTTATATTTATTAGAACTTAAAAGTCATAAAGGTAAAAGTTTACCGCTAAGTTGTATAAGACCAAATCAATTAAAAGAAATGTTTAAAGCAAGCCAAAAGGGTGTAGGTGCTTATATTATAGTTAATTTTAGTGATTTAAAAATTACTTACAAATTGCATATAAAGTGGGTTAAATATTTTATAGATAACTTTACGAGAAAAAGCATACCGCTTTATTATTTTGAAGCTTTAGGCGATTTAATTAATTCAGAAAAAAAGATAACTAGGTATAGATATGATTTAAAAGAGGTGTTTTAAATGAAAGTTAAATATATGGATAAAGTATATAAAGTCTTAAAAGAAAATGATGTAAATTATGTGGTGTTAATTAATAATAATACAATATCACTAGGAAAAAAATATTGCGAAATAATAGAAGAAAATAAACATGATTTAAAATTAAGTTTTCAAGAAGTTATTGCTAGAATAAAAGAAAATGAAATATGGACAGATGGAGTAAAATATATAAAATTAACATCAAAAGGTAAAATAGAAATGAATTTTGATACAATTGATTTAAATTCTAAATTTAAACTTAAAAGACAAACTTATAATTTTGCTGAAGCTTATAAAAAGTTTAAAGAAGGATTTGTTGTTGAAAGTTTAGAAACTAAACTAATGTTTAAAAAAGAAAATAATATAAATTATTTTAAAGATATTAATGAAAATGAATGGAAAATATTTATATATAGTGTTTTTAATGAAGATGAAATAGATGGTAAATGGTATATATATGATAAATAAAATCATGTAACAAATAATACGAGTTGTGCATCTTGATAAAATGCAAAAGCACGACAATTGCACTAAGCTAGGAACTGCACACTCCTAGCTTTATTTTGTTATAATAGAATAAGAAAGGAAGTGAGTTTGTGGCGAATTTAACAGATAAGCAAGAAAAGTTTGTACAAGGATTGTTAAGAGGATTAAGCCAACGAGAAGCTTACAAACAAGCTTATAACACATCTAAAATGAAAGATAATGTTATTGATGTAAAAGCCAACGAATTGCTTAAAAATGGTAAGGTGTCGGTAAGATATAGGGAATTACACGGTAAGGTTATAGAACAATCTGAAAAAGAAGCAATAGCAGATGCTACTGAGATAATGAAATATTGGACTAAACTTATGAGAGGTGAAGAAACTGACGAAACAATTATGGTTGACCCTAGAATTGGAGTTGTTAGAGAAGAGCAAAGAGTAGATAATAAAACTAGATTATCAGCTTCGAAAGAATTGGCTAAAAGATTTGGATTAGATAAACCAGCTGCTGAAATAAATGATAATAAAATACAAATAGAAATGGTTGATGCAGATGAAGATTAAAAAAGTTATAAATCCACACTTTAGAGAATATATACTTAATTGGAAATATAAATTTTATTTTGTTTTTGGAGGATATGGAAGCAGCAAAAGTTATAATACAGCTTTTAAAATAATAAGGAAATTGCTACAAGAAAAAAGAAAGTGTTTAGTTATTAGAGAAGTATACGCAACACATAGAGATAGTACATTTTCATTGTTTAAAGAAATAATAGAAGATTTAGGCATGAGTGAAATTATTAGAAATAAAACTTCACCGCTTGAAATAAATTTTCCAAATGGTTCTCAAATTATATTTAGAGGTATGGATAAGCCGGAAAAATTAAAATCTATAAATGATGTAACTGTTATATGGTGTGAAGAATGCTCAGAGATTAAATATGAAGGATTTAAAGAACTAATAGGTAGATTAAGACATCCATCTTTAAAACTTCACTTTATATTAACTACTAATCCAGTATCAAAAACCAACTGGTGTTATAAGCATTTTTTTATAGATAAGAATAATAAAGTATTTAAACAAGATGATAATGAAGTTTATTTAGCTAAAACTATTATTAATAATGATGTTTATTACCATCACTCTACTGTAGATGATAATTACTTTGTACAAGATGAATATATAAAACAATTAGATGAAATAAAACAATATGATGAAGATTTATTTAGAATAGCTAGAGAAGGAAAGTTTGGTACTAAAGGTCTTAAAGTATTACCTAAATTTAAAGTAGCTAAGCATGCTTGGATTGAAGAAAAAATTAAAGGAATACCAAGACATTTAAGGTTTGTTGGTATGGACTTTGGTTTTGTTACTTCTTATAATGCTGTAATTAGATGTGCTGTAGATGAAATAAATCAAGACTTATATATATACTATTGCTATTATGATAAGGGTAAAACAGATGATATTACTTCACAAGAATTAGTTGAATTTAAACATTCCAGAGAACTTATAATAGCTGATTGTGCGGAAAGTAAAACAATACAGTACTATAGGCAACAAGGTTTTAATATGATTCCTTGTACTAAATTTCCGGGAAGTAGGCTTCAAAATACTAAGAAAGCTAGAAGATTTAAAAACATATATTGTAGCGAACAATGTGTACCAGTTGTAGATGAATTGCAAGATTTAGTTTACAAAGAAGGTAAAGACGGAGAAATAATTGAAGATGAATTTAATATTGACCCACACACATTCTCGGCTTTGTGGTATGCATTAGACAAATTTGAATTTATAGACTTAAAGAACTACAGAGCATTTGATTATTCTAGTTAATTAAAATGATATAATATAAATATTAAACGGAGGTGTTATTATGAACACATATACAGTAACAATTTTTAATATGGTTTATCCGGAAATTTCTGAAAAAAATATTTTAGAATTAAAAAAACAATTAAACGGAAATGACCAATATATAATGTTTAAAACAGAAAAAGAAGAAACTTGGATTAATAAAGAAAACATAAAATTTATTACTATACAAAAACAAAAATAATTTTAAAGCTATGCCATCATCGGTGTAGCTTTTGTTATAATATAAAAGAGGTGATAAAATGGCAACATTAAATGATATATACGCATTTAGCGATAAGATAGCTATTACTAACATACTTAGGAATTTAATTGAAGATGATATGATTAGTAAAGAAAAAACATTTATGCGTACTGCTGAGAATTATTTTATAGGTAAAAATGATATAGAAAAAATAGATTTTAGACAGTACGAAGCAAATGGAGTTGTTAAAACAAACAAAAATAGAAGTAACAATAAGATTAGTCATAACTTTTTAAAGATACTTATCAATCAAGCGGTTAGCTATATTTGTGGTAATCCTATTGGCTATAAAACAGAAGATATAAAGTTACAAGAATACTTGGATCAAATATTTATGTTTGAATTTGATGATAATAACGTTATGTGGATTAAAGAAGCTATGAAGAAAGGTAGAAGTTATCTTCATTTTTATTATGATGTAGAAGGTAATTTAAACTATGCTATTGTGCCTAGTGAACAAATTATACCTATATACAAAGATAGTTTTAAAAAAGAATTGCAAGAAGTAATCAGGTATTATCAACAAAATGGATTGGACAGCAAAGGCAAGAAGGTAGTTAAGACTGCGGTTGAGTGGTGGACTGCTACAGAAGTTAGGTATTATTCTCAAACTGATGAAGGTGATTTTATAGAAACTAATACAATGCCGCACTGGTCCTTTTCTATAGATACTAATCCGGAAATAGCTGAAATGTTAGGTTGGGGTAAAGTTCCTTTTGTAGAGTTGTTTAATAACGATGAAGGAACAGGACAATTAGAAGATATAAAAGCAAGTAATGATGCTTATGACCTTATACAATCTGAATTTGTAAATCAAATAGCTGATGTAAGAGAAATACTTATTAAAGTGCTAGGATATAGTAGAACTAATGCAGATGAAATATTACAAGCTTTTAGAGGTACTGGAATAGTTAAAATAGATGATTCTACTGGAAATATAGATGTTTTAAAATCTGAAATACCAGTTGAAGCAAGGCAAGCTGCTTTAAAAAATCTTAAAGATAATATATTTTTATTAGGGCAAGGCGTTGATTCTAACCCGGAAAAGGTAGGCACTAATGCGTCTGGAATAGCTTTAAAAATGTTATATGGTCACTTAGACCTAAAGGCTAATACATTAATTAGAAAGCTTAA
The DNA here is from genome assembly GCA_964536535.1 of uncultured Fusobacteriaceae bacterium. Classification (GTDB taxonomy): domain Bacteria; phylum Fusobacteriota; class Fusobacteriia; order Fusobacteriales; family Fusobacteriaceae; genus CAZFBB01. The sequence continues at coordinate 1,808 of CAZHXU010000006.1, read as the reverse complement.
AAAAGCACTATATGAGTTTTTATGGTTTATTATAGATGACTATAACAGAAAGTTTAATGCTGCTATTAATTATAGAGATATTAAATTAACTATAAACAAAAACTTAATAGTAAATGAATCAGAAATTATAGACAATCTTGCTAAATCTAAAGGAATTATATCTGATGAAACTATTGTTGAAATGCATCCTTATGTTGAAAATTCTACTTTAGAAAGAGAAAGGTTAGAAGAACAAGAAGTTAAAGCGTTAGAAGCATTTAATAATCAAGTTATGCAAGAACAAAATAATCAAGTTGCAGATGAACAGAGTGTATAAAAACACTCTTTTCTTGTATAAATATACAGAGGTGATAGAGTGAAAAGTCAAGAATATTGGTTAAAAAGAAAAGAACAGAGAATAAATTCTTATTGGAAAGATGCAGATAAGCTAGAAGCTAGATTAAAAAAAGAATATAAAGTTGCTTATAAAGAATTAGAAAAAGAATTATATACGTTTATTGCAAAATACGGAACTGATAACAAACTACAATATAGCCAGAAACGCATAATTTCGCTTATGAAGGAAATTAAACCGCATATTGATAATTTATATGGCAAAGAACAAACAAGCCTTACAGAGCTTCTCATTGATGTTTATAAGGATAACTATTTAAAAGGGTTATTTGTATTGTCGGTAGGAACTAATGTTGCTACTAGTTTTGTTGGATTAAATGAAAATGCAATTAAAACAGCTATTAGTTTTCCTTGGTCTGGTGCTAATTTTAGCGATAGAATTTACAATAATAAAAATAAACTTATATTTACATTAAGACAAGAACTTACACAATCATTAATTCGTGGCGATAGCATACAACAAACTGCTAGAAACTTTTCTAAGAAGTTAGATATAGACTATAAGAATTCTACTAGACTTGTACAAACTGAATTAGGAGCAGTTATTAGTGAAAGTGATAAAAAAACTTATCAAGAATTTGATATAGATAAATACGAATATGTTTCTACTCTTGATGATAGAACTTCAACTATTTGTAAAGACTTAGATAATAAAGTATTTAATCTTAAAGATTATGCGATTGGGGTTAATGCTCCACCTATGCATCCTAGATGCCGTTCTACGACAGTTCCTTACTTTGATGATGAAATAACTCAACGTATTGCTAAAAGGCTTGATACTGGAAAATACGAGTATATAGATAGCAATATAAGTTATAGAGAATGGGAACAAAAGTTTATAGTATAATAACTATTGGAGGTGTTAATATGGAATTAAAAGAAACAATGGAAATGATGAATAGTAAAGATTTTAAAGAAAGGTTTAAGGCGGAATATTTTCAGTTAAAAATAAGAATAAATGGATTAACTGCAATGTTAGAAAAATACAAAAAAAATGAACTTAACTTTAAACCTAATTGTAGTTATGATTTATTAAATGCACAACTTGAAGCAATGCTTTTGTATGCTTATTTTTTAGAAGAAAGAGCAAAAATAGAAAATATAAAATTAATTTAAAAATATTAATATAAATAAACAAGAATCTTTAAATTAGGTTAGATTAATTTCTAGCCTTTTTTTTATTTGCTTATTTTAGATTTAAAAATACATATTGAATAATCATAAAAATTAACATCCTAAAAACAAAAAAATATATACTCTTTCATCGAAAGAGGTTTTATAAATGTTTTATATATGTTTTATATATGTTTTAAGAAACCCGCTAAACAAGTAATGCCAATGTATTGCGGGAACGAAGTGCGATGTCTATTTACAGAAGTGCGATGTCTATTTACAGAAGTGCGATGTCTATTTAC
>CAZHXU010000005.1:0-40488 GCA_964536535.1 uncultured Fusobacteriaceae bacterium | reverse complement strand
AAAAAAAGACTAATTTTTTTAAAAATCAGTCTTTTATCTTCAAGTCCCACAGATTGGAACTTCCAATCTGTGAGTTAAAAGTTAATTATATGTTTATCTTTTAAATCTTTAAGTTTTAATTTAATCCCTTTTAATTCCTCTTTGTTATCAACAGAGAATGTGTAGAATTTGTTAAGGGTAGTTATTGTTTTAGTAAATACAGTTTTAGTATAACTTTTAACTTCTTTTTCTATTTTTTCAACTACTTTATCAATAGAAGATAAATCTTCTTTAAATGATTCAAGGTTGTTTAAATGACCAGTTATAGTAACTTCTTTTAAGTTTTCTGAAACCATAGATTTTTTAAAGGAATTAATAATGTCTACTTTTGGTTTCTCACTAGTTTTGATACTTCCTTCAATAATATGATTTTCTAAGAAAGCTAAAGCACCAGTTTCTTTATCCCAGTATCTAAAGAAGTTATCCCAGTAAAATTGACTTTTATCTTCTAAAGCACTATATGAGATGTATTCTGTCAAATCTTTTTCTCTTTCAATATTTTGATCTAATAGATTAAAGATTTTTACATTTTCTTCCTTAAGACTTTTAATTAACTCTTTTGCTTCTTCTCTTTTATCTGATGAATAAAGAGCAAGAATTCTACTGAATACAGTTGATGGATTATTAAAATCATTATAGTTTTCAGTTAATTCTAAAACTTTGTCAAAAGCTTCAAGTTCAAATAAAACTTCGATAAGTACTTCTGTAGCATCTAAATTATCCTTTGGGTCAAGGTCTAATAATAATTTAAATGTTTTTTCAGCATCACTAAATTTCTTTAGGTTTAAATATCTAATTCCTGATTTATAAAGGAATTTCAAAAATCCTTTGTTTGATGAATAATCCCAAGGTAGTTTTCCACCTTCTGGTAATTGATCAAGTAAAAATTTAGTATATTTATTACCCAAATTAAAACTTTTTCCTACATTAGGCTGATCGTCTCTTTCTAAATATAGGCTAATTAAAGAAACTAAAGAGTCAAAGTGTCCCCAAACTTGACTAACAATACTTTTAAAGATTCCTTCTGCTTCTAAGTAGTTGTTTTCTTCTAGTAAATCTAAGCCTTTGTAGTACCTTTCGATTAATAAAGGTGTATTGTCGTCAAAGTTGATGACATAGTCAAAATCTTTCATTTTAACTAAATTACCTTTGATAACAGTTGTTTTCTTTTTTAATTTCCTAACCAATGTCACTTCTTCCTTTCATTAAAAATTGACTTTTAGAGTTATTTTATCATATTAGTAATGATTAGTCAAACAAAGGAAGGGAGCATAGAATAATAAGTAAAATTATAGAAAGAAGATATACTAATCTACTATATAAGATTCTATAATGAAAAAATATCTAACTGGATGATTATAATATAAAAATAAGAAATACAAAAGCTAGTTGTTTATTAGTAGTAAATATTATTTTGTGACCCTTTCTTATCCTTGCAACTAGTGAAAAAATAATGTATAATACAAGGAGATTTTTTGCGTAGAAAGGATGAAAAATTATGCTTAAAAGATTGAAAAAAAATCTTACTCCATCAAAGATATTGTTACTATCTTTTGTGGTAATAATACTTATTGGGACAGTATTTTTGTCACTTCCAATATCACATTATGAAGGAGTAGATACCAGTCCTTTAACAGCACTATTTACGGCTACATCTGCTGTATCAGTTACAGGTTTATCTGTAGTTGATGTGAGTAAAACATATAATTATTTTGGGAAAACAATCATTTTAATACTTATACAACTTGGTGGATTAGGGATAATGACTTTTTCATCAATACTGATGATGATAATAGGAAAAAGAATCAGTTATGAAGAAAAAAAGATATTAAAAGAAGACTTAAACCAAGAAGCTCTTGGTGGAATAGTAAGATTTATAAAAATCTTGATGGCTATAGTATTTACTATAGAAGGAATAGGAGCAATTCTTTTATTTACTCAATTTAGAAAAGATTATTCATTTTTAAAAGCAGTATATTATTCTGTATTCCATTCTGTATCAGCTTTCTGTAATGCAGGTTTTTCACTATTTTCAGACAGTTTAGAAGGATTTAAAGGGAATTATGTAATAAACCTTACAGTAGCAGGGCTAATTATACTTGGTGGTATTGGTTTTGCAGTTATAAATTCATATATATTGTTTTTCAAAACAAAAAGAAAGAAGTTTAACCTTACTTCAAAATTAGCTATAAAAATTACAGTTTTATTATTAATATCAGGAACTGTTTTATTCTATTTTGTAGAAAGAACAAATCCTGCAACAATTGGTAATTTGACATTTATAGAAAAATGGGTAGCATCATTTTTCCAAAGTGTAACAACAAGAACGGCTGGTTTTAATAGTGTTCCTATGGACAAAATGAGACCTGCAAGTATATTTATGTTTTTACTATTTATGTTTGTTGGAGCGTCACCAGGGTCTACTGGTGGGGGTATAAAAACAACTACATTTGGAGTAATACTATTTTATATAATTGGAATTATACGTGGAGAATCAGATATAAATATTAGTAATAGAAGAATATCATGGGAAGTACTTAATAGAGCAATGGTAATATTAGTTATATCATTATTATATGTAAGTTTTGCATCATTAGCATTATTAAGTATAGAACAAGGTGATTTTGTAAAAATAGTATTTGAAGCTGTATCAGCTTTTGGAACAGTTGGATTATCTATGGGGCTTACGCCAGAATTATCAACTGCTTCGAGAGTAATAATTATAATTACTATGCTTATAGGTAGAGCAGGACCACTAACAGTTGCTCTTGCTGTGGGAGAAAAGAAGAAAAAATTAAAGATTAGATATCCAAAAGAAAATATATTAGTTGGTTAGGAGGACAAGATGAAACAATATCTAGTAGTTGGACTAGGACGTTTTGGGTCAAGTGTAGCAGAAACTTTATATAAAGCTGGTGAGAGTGTATTAGCAATAGATGTAGATGAGGATATAATTCAGGAAGCAGTAAATAATGATATAGTTGATAATGCAGTAGAAGTTGACGCAACTGATGAAAAAAGCCTTATTGATTTAGGTGTAAATAACTTTGATGTAGCAATAGTTGCTATTGGGTCTAATATACAAGCAAGTATACTTATTACACTTACATTAAAAGAAATGGGAATAAAACGTGTAGTTTGTAAAGCAATTACAAATGCACATGGAAAAGTACTAAAAAAAATAGGTGCTGATGAAATAGTATTCCCAGAAACATATATGGGGAAAAGAGTTGCATTACAAGAGATGGAACCAGAAATAATTGAACATCTTAAATTTAGTGAGGACTTTTTGATAGTAGAAGTAAAAGCACCACATTCATTTGTAGGAAAGTCACTTATTGGTCTTGACATAAGAAAGACATATAGAGCTAATATAATAGCAATTAGAAGAGAAAATGGAGAGAATGAAGTTAGCCCTAGTGCAGATAGTATAATTAATAAAGGAGATACTTTGGTTGTAGTAACTGATGCAAAAACAGCCAAAGAACTAGAGGCTTTGAAGTAATGAGGAGGAAAAATGCATATTCATGAATATGACGTAATAGTAATAGGAGCAGGTCATGCAGGAGTAGAAGCTGCCCTTGCAAGTGCTCGTATGGGTCAAAAAACAGCAATATTTACTATTACACTTGATAATATAGGAGTTATGTCATGTAACCCAAGTGTTGGGGGACCAGCAAAATCACACCTTGTAAAAGAGTTAGATGCTTTAGGTGGAGAAATGGGAAGAAACATAGATAAAACTTTTGTTCAAATGCGTATATTAAATACTAAAAAAGGACCAGCAGTAAGGTCCCTTCGTGCTCAAGCAGATAAAAAAGAATATCATAAAGAAATGAAAAAAACTATTGAAAATACTGAAAACCTTGATGCAATACAAGGAATGGTAACGGATATAATAGTTGAAGATGATAAAATTGTAGGAATAAAAACTAAAGTAGGAGTAGAATATAAAACTAAAGCTTTAGTAGTTGCAACAGGTACTTTTATGCGTGGACTTATTCATGTTGGTGACAAGCAGTATAAAGGTGGACGTATGGGAGAACTAAGTAGTGAAGAACTTCCATTAAGTATGGAAAAATTGGGATTAAAACTTGGAAGGTTTAAAACAGGAACTCCACCTCGTATTGATTTTAGAACTATAGATATAGCTAGACTAGAGGTACAGCCTGGAGATTCAGAACCACTTAAATTTTCTATGAGATCAACATATGAAGAAGTAAGTAAAAGGGAACAAATTCCTTGTTATTTAACTCATACAAATACAGAAGTGCATAAAATAATTCTTGATAATAAGCATAGATCTCCTATGTATAATGGAACAATTGAAGGAATAGGTCCTAGATACTGTCCAAGTATAGAAGATAAAGTAAATAGATATCAAGATAAAGATAGACACCATCTTTTCTTAGAAAAAGAAGGATATGACACAAATGAAGTTTATATAAGTGGATTTTCATCTAGTTTGCCTGCAGATCTTCAATATGATATGCTTAGTAAAGTAGAAGGTTTAGAAAATAGTAAGATTATGAGATATGCTTATGCTATCGAATATGATTATGTAGACCCTAGTGAAATCAAATTTACTCTTGAAACTAAAAAGATAAGTGGATTATATTTAGCAGGTCAAATAAATGGAACTAGTGGATATGAAGAAGCAGCTTGTCAAGGGCTTATAGCTGGTATGAATGCAGCACTTAAGTTAGCAGGTAAAGAACCACTAATACTTGATAGGGCAGATTCGTATATTGGTACTCTTATTGACGATTTGGTAACAAAAGGAACAAATGAGCCATATAGAATGTTTACTGCTAGAAGTGAATATAGACTTCTACTCAGAGAAGACAACGCCGATTTAAGACTGAGTCATCTAGGATACAAAGCTGGTTTATTACCAGAAGAAGACTATAAAAGAGTAGAAAAAAAAGAAGAAGATGTAAAAGAAATAATTGAGAGATTAAGTGAAAAAAGAGTTGGAACAGCTAATGATAGAGTTAAAGAAATCTTGGCTAAAAGAGAAGAAAAACAGCTAAAGAGTGGTATAACTTTATTAGAGTTGTTAAAAAGACCAAAAGTAACTATTGGTGATATTGAATATATCTGTGAAGAATTAGACGATATTCAAGTGGCAGATTATGATATAGACACAAAGTATCAAGTAGAAGTACAAGCTAAATACGAAGGTTATATTAAAAGGTCTTTAAAAATGATAGAAAAACATAAACAACTTGAAAATAGACTAATACCAGAAGATTTTGACTATAGTACTATTGGTGGTATTACAGGTGAAGCAAAACAAAAACTTGAAAAAGTAAGACCTACAAATATAGGTCAAGCAAGTAGAATATCTGGTATTAACCCATCAGATATAACTGTGTTATTAATGCATTTAGATGCTAGAAAAAAAGGATTTTAATGGGAACCTGAAGTAATTCAGGTCCTTGTTAAACTTCTTGTGAAAGGATAAAATTGTGAAGGAATTTTTTTTAGAGGGATTAGAAAAATTAGGAGTAGTTTTGGAAGAAGAAACTACTGATAAACTAATGGCTTATGCAGAGATATTGTATGAATACAATAGTCATACTAACCTTACTGCCATTAGAGACAAAGAGGATATGATAGAAAAACATTTTTTAGATACTATTATTATCCACAAAGAATTAGTAATAAGAGAAGGAAAAGGAATAGATATAGGAACTGGAGCTGGTTTTCCAGGTATGGCTATAGCTATATGTAACCCTAATCTACATATGACACTTATGGATTCTGTAGGTAAAAAAACTAAGTTTTTAGAATTAGTAAAGGAAAAATTAGGACTTACTAATGTTACTGTTGTAAATAGTAGAGCAGAAGAATATGTTAAAACTCATAGGGAAGAGTTTGACTTAGGTCTTTGTAGGGGAGTAAACAGATTAAATGTAATACTTGAATACGTTTTACCCTTTATAAAAGTAGGTGGATTTTTCATGCCTCAAAAGCTTGAATATGTAGAAGAATTAAAAGAAGCAGAAAATGCACTAAATATATTAGGAGGAGAATTTGTAGAAGTTTATGAAAAAAAACTTCCATTTGCAGAGGATCCTAGGGTAATATTAAAGATAAGTAAGGTTTTTAGTACTCCAGAAAAATATCCTAGAAGAACTGGTGTACCTTTAAAAAAACCTTTATAAAGGTGGTTGAAAATGGTTAGAAGCATAGATGAAATAAAAAAGAAGATAGACAAAATTACAGAATTACCAACATTACCGATAATAATAACAGAGCTTCTTGGGCTTCTAGATAATCCGAAAAGTACACCAAAAGATATTAATGAACTTATAAGAAATGATCAGAGTTTGACGTCGAAAACTCTTAGACTAGTAAACTCTTCTTATTATGGATTTCCAAGAGCTATATCAACAGTTACAGATGCAGTTGTTATATTAGGTTTTGATACAGTTAGAAATTTGGCTTTGAGTGCAAGTATAGTAAAAGTCCTTAAAAATGGAGGGTCTTTTGATAAAAATGCTTTTTGGCATCATACAGTTGCAGTAGCATTTATGGCAAGAATAATTGCAAAACATCTTAAATATCCCAAAGTTGAAGTTGCTTTTGTTGCAGGATTACTGCATGATATAGCAAAAGTATTTGAAGATCAATATTTTGGTGAAGAATTTATGGAAGCAGTTGCTTTGTCAAAAGAAAAAGGAGAACAACTTTATTTAGTTGAAAGAGAAATACTTGGTTATGATCATGCAACTATTGGAAAAAGACTTGCAGATAGTTGGAATCTGCCTGAAAGTATAGTAGCAGCAATGGCTTATCACCATGATTTAGATAAAAATATCTATCCAGACCATACAACTTTGGTAGAGATAGTTTATATAAGTGATGTGTTAGTTAGGCTAAAAAAAATGGGTAATAGTGGGAACTATGGTAAAACAGGAATTAGTAAAAAAATCTTGGAGAAATTAAAGATAAAAAAAGATGATTTAGTACAGTTTCTAAAGGAGCTTGAAAAGGAATTGGAAAAAGGAAATTCCTTTATAGAATTAATTAATGATTAGGGGGCAAATTTTGAAGAAATTAGTATTATTTATTATTATGAACTTTTTAATTTTGGGAGAAACTTTAGTAGGTAGAAGTTATGTGGATAAAAAAGATTTAGTAATTAATCCTATTGAAGTAGAAAAAAATCAAAATGAATACTTTGTATTAGATTACTTTTCAGGAAAAGTAATTAATTATGATAAAAACTTGGAGTTACAAAGAGTATATAGTGGAATAGATAGGGCTAGTTCTATAGAAATATTTAATGGTTATATTTATGCTACTGAAACTAGTAATAACAGAATAATAAAAATAGATATATATACTGGTGAAAAAACTTATATAGGTAAAAATGGTCTTAGAAGAGGAGAATTTTTACATCCAGTTGAACTTAGAAAAGATGATGAAAATCTTTTTGTAATAGATGAGTATAACGGAAGGATTCAAGTTTTTGATAAAAAAGATCAGTTTGTAAAAGAAATAATTATCCCGAATAATAAGGGGATAAATACTAACTATGCACAAAATTATTCATTAGCATTATTAGATAATGAAAAGTATATTTTGGATATTGGAAATAAAAGTATATATTATTTTAAAAATGATGAATACATAAAAGAAATCACTCTTGAAAATTTTTCACATCCAAGTAGAATATATGAATTTGACAGAGAAATTTATGTTTATGAAGATGTAAAAAATGAATTAGTAAATATAAATACTAATGAAAAAATAAGTCTTTTGAAAAAAGAAAAAAGAAGATTAATTGATCTTAGAACTTTTTATATGAATAATAAAGAAATTTATTATATTGATAATTTTAATTTGAAAAAACTTGATACAAGTAAAAATAAAGATGAAGTTATAATGAAATTTAATAAAGTAGAAGAAAGTGTTTATATTAAACCAGTAGATATAGAAGTATATAACAAAGAAGTTTTTATACTGGATAAAGAAAAAAATACTATTTTAGTTTATGATTTGTATAATACTTTTAAAAGAGAAATGAACTTTAATCTTAGTGATATAGAAGAATTTGAAATAGATGAAAATGGAGATTTTGTTCTTTTTTCTTCTACTCAAAACTCCCTAGTTAAATATGATAAAGATGCTAGAGAGATATTTAGACTAGAATCATATGAAATACTGCCATACTCAGAAATTCCTTGGTTGATAAAAAATGGTGATTATAAAGGTTTTACAAAAGATATAAATCCTAATAATTACATGGGACATTTGACACTAAATAGAGATAATGGTGAATATTATCTGCTAAATAATAATAGTAAAAATATAGGTGTTTTTAATGTTAGACTTGCCAAAATAGGAACTAGAGGAAAAGGTGAAAGCAAATTTAACCAAGTTCTAGGAAGAAAAGGTGAAAAAGCATTTTCAAATGATTATAGTAATATTAATGATTTGACTGATGTATTTTATTATGAAGATTATTTATATGTACTTGATAATAATTATAAACGTCTTTATAAAGTAGGAAGTAAGGGAGTAGAAGAGTACCACAGTGGTGATTATGATAGTTTAAATTCTATTTATATAGAAGATGATATTATATATCTTGTAGACACAGAAGGGTTTAATATATATATGTTAAACATGGACTTTACTCCAATTAAAACAATAAATTTTGCTTCAAAGGGATATATGCCAATTAAGATATATAAAAATTATCTGATTGTAAGAGAATATCTAAAAGACTTTGAAGAAAGTTACAAAGTGATAAACATTATAGACGTATTCTAGGGGGATGAAATGAAGGACTTAATTAGAAAATACAAAAGAATATTCACAACTTTTGCCTTCATTATCTTAGGGTATCTAGCAATTACTTTGTACATAACACTTAAATATAATTTTACCCAAGTTGTAAGAGTTGTAGTTCAAGATACTCTTGGTTACAATATAGATTTTACTAGTGTAGAATTTTCTTTTACAAATCTTAGGGTAAATAATGTAGAGATGAAGGATGCTTCTGATAACTTAGTTGTCAAAGCACCTTCTGTTTATATTAGATACAATTTAACCGATGCTATAAAAGGGTATTTTATTAGTGAAATATCAGTTGAAAATCCAGAAGTTTATTTGACCCTATATGATTATTATCATACAAATATCACAGATGCTTTAGGAATAGACCTTGATAGTGAAGAGAGTTCTACTTATTCTCCATTAAAAGCTGTTAGAGTAAATAATGGGAGATTACACTATAGAGATATTAGTTATACTAATGAAATATATAAAGAAGTAATAAACTTAAATGGTGGTTTAACTCTTTATAATGCTAATGTAGACCTTGAATTTACAGGTTACTCAAAAGAGTATGCAGATGAAAAATTAACATTCAAATTGGATACAAGTGGAGAAGAAACTGAATTTAGTATTATTGGTTCAAATCTTAGAGTTACAGATGATTTGTTACAGTATTCTTTTGATGATGAAGGAATGATAGAGTATCTTGGTGGAATAGCTGATTTGAATCTTACTGTTAGAGGTTCAAATCTTTATGGTTATGCTTATGTAAAAGAAGCAAGTTTGTTATATGAAGAACTTTTGGCACCAGCAAATAACATAGAATTAGAAGCTTTCTTTAATAGAGATAGAATAGAACTATTTGCACATGGAAAAGTACTTGATAATACAATTGAGTTTAATTTGAATAAAGAAGGCAATAAATTAGCTTTAGACTTTAAAGGAAAAAATCTAAATAGTATAGACATATTAGACAATTTAAAATCACTTGAAGTAAGTGGTGTTGAGGGAATAATAAATTATGCAGAAGCAACATTAACATTTGATGATATTAGTGAAGAAGTACCAAATATGTTAATGAAAGCATATTTTAGAAGTAATAAACTAACTTATAATAAAAGTTCCATTGAAGAATTTAAAGGAGAACTTAATTATAACCTCAAAGAAGACAGGTTTTATATAAGAGATGCTAGACTCATTGGTAACTTTATGGAAGTTTCTGCTTTGCCTATTAGCACAAAACTTACTTTAAATGGGTATTTTGATAAAAATGATGTAAATATTGATTATACACTTAGTAATAAAGAAAGTTTTTTTGGTTCAGAAGAATTAAAAGGAAACTTAAATTATAACTTTAGTAAAGAAGAATTATTAGTAAAAAATGATAGTAAAGATGTTGATTTAAATGTTTATATAAACTTTCAAAGTGGTTTATTAGAGTTAAAAGGAGCTTTGAAAGAAAGAATAAATATAAATACTTCTTATGAAGTTAGTTCTAGTCTTGATTCTCAAGTTGACATTAGTTATAACTATAAAACTAGAGAGCTCTTTAGAGGTAAAGGGAAATTAGATTTAGAAAATGGTAATGTTTTTGATGAACTAGCTTTAACTATTGATAATGATGAAAAAAATCTCATAGTTAAAGAGTTTTACATAAAAAAAGGAGAAAGTTTTGTAGATGTAGAAGGTGAAATAAACTTAGAAAAACTTAGATATAAAGGGGAAGTTAAAGATTTTTCACTAAACTCCAAAAATTATGAAGGGAATGAAGTAATACCAGATTTTTCTATTAATGGATCATTTGATTTTGAAGGGGAAAAAGAGGATGTAGAAGTAAATTATTCAATAAAAGTACCTTATTTTGATTATTATCTAAAATTAGAAGAAATAAATTTAGATGGAAAAATTAGTTATATTAATAATGAACTAGAAGGAACTATGGAAGGTTATACAGATTTGTTTGCTTATGACCCAATTAGTTTTAGAGATTTATATCTTAATCTAACTTTTTCAAAGGACCAAATCAAAATTAAACATTTGAAAAATAGATATGTTTATATAAATGGAGAGTATAGCATAAAAGAAAATAATCTTGATTTAAACTATCTACTTGAAGATTATAATCTTGATAAAATAAACCTTCCTATTGAAGTTTTGAAGGGACATTTGGGAGAATTGTCTGGAAAAGTAGAAGGAAACTTAGAAAATCCATATTTAAGTGTTAATTTGGAAAAAAGTAACTTAAATATTAATGAAACAGAAGAAGCTTTTGTAGGAGGCCATATAGATTTTGAAGGTTATAAACTATTCCTAAAAGAATTTGTATTTAAAAATAATAAAATTAGTGGAGAGATAGATTTTAATAAAAAAACACTTGATTTAAAAGTAAATTTATTAGAATCTGACTTGAATAAATATTATGGAGATGCGAATATAAAATATAGAGTAATAGGTCAGCTTAATTTATGGGGTGATTTTGACAACATAAAAGCAGTAAGTTCTGTTAACATTGACAATATATATTATAGAGGAGAAAAAATCCCAGATTTTTTTGCAAAGTTTAGTTATGGTGGAGGAAGTATCTATAATTTCTTAGAAAGTGGTAAAGTATCCCTAACAGGATTAAGCCTCTTAGGAGAAGATGATAGATCGATACTTGATGCAGTAGGATATTTTGATATTAGTACTAGAGAATTTTTCTTTACTTTAGACAATCAAAGAGTTAATGCAGAAAGTCTCCAGTATCTTTTTGAAGGAATCAAATTAAATGGCTATGTTAATTTGAACTTTGAAATAAAAGGTATTGCTGGAGAAAGTCTTGATTATAGTTTTGATATAAATAGTAAAGGATTAAGTTATAACGATATAGTTATAGATTCTATTGAAGGAAAAGTCTATGGAGATACACAAAAAGTTCACATAGACTACATAAATATGGAATACGATGATAATAAACTTGTATCTCAAGGGAACTTTAATCTTGAAAGTTTAGAATATTATTTTACAATGAATGCAGATGATCTTAACTTGGAAGTTTTAAACCTATTTTTAATAGGTAGAGTAGAAGGAATAAAGGGAATAGCAGATATAGATTTTCTTCTTAGTAATGAAAAAACAGAAGGAACTATAGAAGTAAGAAACACAGAATTTTCTTTATTAAATAATGAAATTACTTTCTTAGATATAAATTCAAAAGTTAGATTTAATCAGAATGGAATGAGAATAGAAGAGTTTGGCGGAAAAGTAAATGAAGGGGCATTAGATATAGACGGTTACTTTAACATACCAGAAATTTCTCAAGAAATTCTTGCTGATAGATCATTATTATTAAGTGATTATGAGTTTAAAATCAAACTAGATAAGATGAAGTATAACTATGAAAAATTAATATTATTAACACTTTCAAGTGATTTGACCATGAAAAATAATATACTTACTGGAGATATTATAGTAAATAATGGGACAGTATTTAAGATACCAGAAGGGAAAAAAGAAGAAGAGGTTTTATTAAAAAATGATGAAAAAGACCCTAGCCTTTTTGATACTTTTTATGCTAAACTAAATATAAATACAGAAGAGGGAATATTGTTTAATGCAGATAATATACCTCTAGTAGATGACATAGAACTGAATATCGAAGGAGGAGGAATATTAGAATATAAAGAAGGGGAAATTTATTTCACAGGTAGACTTATTACAGAAAAAGGTGTTTTAACATTTAATGACAACTTCTTTGAAGTAAGTAGTGGAATAATTGTTTTTGATGATGCGTCAGAAGCATTTCCTAATGTGAATCCTTCAATTGCACTTAGTTCAAAAACTGAAATTAGTAATGAAGAAATTTATATTAATATAAGTGGTTACTATGATAGTTTACAACTAAATTTAAGTTCATCATCTGGTTTAAATGAAGAAGATATAACAGCTTTACTTATCTTCAAAAAAACTCTTGATGAAACAAGTGCAAACCAAGTAGTAAAAGATATTCTAGATAGACAATTGTCTGATCAAATATTTAGTCCTATTTCAAAAGAGATAGAAAAGATGCTAAATGTATCAAAAGTAAAGATTTCATCAAAATTAATTTCAGCAGAAGATGATGAAATAAAAGTTACTAATGATATTATTTTAGGAGCAGAGATAGAGATACAAGATCCCTTATATGAAGATATAATATATTGGAATATTAAAACTAAGTTTTCTGAGCAAGAATCTGGAGAAGTTGAAAGTTATGATTTGTGGTTAGACTACAGAATAAATAAAACATTCTCTTGGAGATTAGGAGCAGACCTTTCTGAAAGAAGGCAAGAAAACAAAGATAAAACCAACATATATCTGGGGATAGATTTCAAATTTGACCGTGAGTCTATATTTGAGTTGTGGGAGAAATACTAAATGGAGGAAGATGTTGTGAAGAAAAAATTAGTAATACTAGTTATGCTACTGATTCATAGTACTATATGGTCTTTTGGGCAAGACGCCTTGAAAGTAATAGGAATTGAAGTTAATGGGGTAAAAGAAGTTCCTATAGAAGTTATTGAAGATATAATGTCTCTTGAAGATGGAAGTAACTTTGAAGCAGAAAAAATGATTGAAGATCATATTAATCTAAAAGAAAAAGAATACATAAAAGATGTAAAGATATATCCGCAAATTGAAAAAGACGGAATAAAAGTAATAGTTCAAATTGAAGAAGAAGAAGATTCTAAAGAACTATTAAAAGCAGAAGATATAATACCTCTTTCTGAGCAGGAAAAAATAGATAAAAGTTTGACTGTTAAGAGAGTAGAAGTAAGTGGGAATACAAATATACCAAGTGATGAACTTATGAAGTATATTTCAGTAAAAGTTGGTGGTTATTTTTCTAAGACTAAAACTATTGATAGTAAAAATAGACTGTTAAAAAGTGGATATTTTAGAGATGTAACTCCAGATGTAACTAAATATGGAGACGGTATATTTATAAAATATACAGTTCTTGAAAACCCAATAATTAAAGGAATAAAAATAGAAGGTAATACTTTGTTTGAAGATGAAGAATTAATAAAACTTCTTAGAACAAAACAAGATAAAATCTATAATATAAATGACCTTAGAAAAGATAAGGATAAAATAGATGCCCACTATAGGGAAGCTGGTTATGGATTAGCTGAAGTAATCGATATGGGACTTGATAATGATATGAATTTAGTAATACAAGTTTCTGAAGGAGTAGTAAGAGAAATTGTATTTAAAAAGATAGTGAAAAAAGAAAAGGGTAAAAGAAGAAACCCTGAACAAGTTAAACTTAAAACAAAAGATTTTGTTTTAGATAGAGAATTAGTTTTGGAAGAAGGGAAACCTTTTGAAACAAAAAAATTCGAAACAACAGCAAGAAACTTATTTAGACTAGGACATTTCAAAAATGTAACTCAAGAATTTGAAGATATTCCAGGAGACCCAGATGGAAAAAGAGTTGTTATACTTTTAGATGAACAAAGAACAGCTCAATATCAGGGAACAATTTCATATGGATCTGCAATAGGTCTAGTAGGAAGTGTGGGGGTAGAAGATAAAAACTTTAGAGGAAAAGGTCAAACTCTAGCTTTAAACTTTGAGCTTGGTGAAGACAATAGAAAAACTTATGAGTTTAGCTTTAATGATCCTTGGTTAAAAGGTACAGAAAGATTTTCATATGGATGGAGCGTATATAGACGTGAGTATGAAGATGATGATAGTGTAGAAGCATACCATGTAAAAAAAGAAGGATTTAGACTTAGTGGTGGTAAAGCCCTTACAGATACAATTAGAGTTAGATTAGGTACAAAATTAGAATTTGTAACTGAACAAGATGAAGAAAAAACAAATTCATATGACTATACTACTGTAAGTTTGATACCTGCATTAATATATGATACAAGAAACAACTATTATACAGCTACTAGAGGATTTTATGCTAGTTATTCTGTAGAAGTAGGTAAAATTCTAGAAGAAGGAAACTTCTATATAAACGAATTGGAACTTAGAAAATACCACGGTGGATTATTTGAGAAAAATACTTTTGCATATAGAGGTATGTTAGGTGTCGGAACAGAAAATCTGAGAGATTCACAAAAGTTTAGAGTTGGTGGAGGAAACAGTATTAGAGGATACCAATATGGTGACTTTAAAGGAAATTATCAACTATATGCTAACTTTGAAAATAGAACAAAATTAGACGATAACTTTGAGTTTGTAGCTTTTTACGATATAGGAAGAGCTTGGGATACAGGTTCTACATCTATAGACGATACAAAATTATTTAAAGATATTAAACAATCCTATGGGATTGGGCTTAGAATACAAACACCACTTGGTCCATTAAGATTTGATTATGGTTGGCCAATTGGAGATGAAGAAGCAAGTGGAGGAGAGTTCTACTTTAATATAGGACATCTATTCTAAATAAATAAGGAGGAAATATGAAGAAAATATTAGTATTATTAACAGCATTAACTATATCATTTGGAGCAATGGCTGAAAAAATAGGAGTAGTAGACGTTCAAAAAATTATGTTTACACATCCAAAAGCAAAAACAATATCTGAAGAATTAAATGCAGAAAAACTAAAACTTGAAGCAGATATAAATGAAAAAGGAAATAAATATCTTGCAAATAAAAAAGCTTTGGAAGAAAAAGGTGATAAAGCAACTGAAGATGAAAAAGCAAAATTACTTCAAGAAGAAAAAGAATTACAAATGTATATTCAAACTCTTCAACAACAATTAAATGAGTTAGAAAGAAGTAAAACAGTTTCTTTACAAAATGAAATTATGACTGCAATTACAGAAATTTCTAAAGAAAAAGAAATAGACGTAGTTTTAGATAAAGCAAATGTTGTATTAGGTGGAGAAGATATAACAGATTTAGTAGTAGAATTTGTAAATAATACAGAAAAAATTAGTTTAGATTAGGAGAAAGAAAATATGTATTCATTAATTGAACTTAGTAAGTTACTTAATGGAACTCTTTCTGGAGATATTAAAGAAGTAAGGGGCTTAGCCCCTTTTAATCTTGCTACAGAAGAGGACCTTACATTTGCATCAGATGAAAAATTCTTGAAAAGGTTGGGAGAAACTAGAGCAAAAGTAGTTTTGGTACCTAATATTGAAGGATTACCACAGGGAAAAACTTATATTAAAGTAGATAAATCTCCTAGAGAGTTAATGCCATTATTATTAAATTTTTTTAAAAGAAAAACTAAAAAAATGGAAAAAATGATAGAGGATAGTAGTAAAATTGGAGAAAATACATTTATTTCTAACAACTCATATATAGGTCATGATGTAGAAATTGGAGAAAATGGATATATATATCCAAATGTAACAATACTTGAAGGTGTAAAAATAGGTAAAAATGCAATTATTTATCCAGGAGTTACAATAAGAGAATTTGTTTCTATAGGTGATAATGTTGTTATCCAGCCAAATGCAGTAATCGGATCAGATGGTTTTGGTTTTGTAAAAGTAAATGGTGAAAACATGAAGATAGAACAAATCGGAAGTGTAATAATAGAAGACAATGTAGAAATAGGTGCATGTACCACTATAGATAGAGGAACTATTGGGGACACTATTATAAAAAGAGGAAATAAATTAGATAATTTAGTTCATATAGCTCATAATGTAATGTTGGGAGAACAAGGTTTCTTAACTGCTCAAACAGGAATTGCTGGAAGTACTGTTGTTGGTAAAAACGTAGTACTTGGTGGGCAAAGTGGTATAACTGGTCATATTACTGTTGGTGATAATGTAACCCTTGGAGCTAAAAGTGCAATAGTTGGGAATACAGAAGGAAATCAAACTTTGTCTGGTTATCCAGCTATAGACCACAAACAAGAATTAAAAAGTAAAATTGCTCTTAAAAAATTACCTGATTTGATTAAAAGAGTAAAAAAACTAGAGGGGCTTTTAAAATAGGAGGACAGAGTGAAAAGATTTAAGTTATTATTTACTTTTATATTTTTAAGTATTAGTTTATACCCGTCATCTTCTTATACAGGAATGACAGGAGGAATAGATTTTCCAAGTGCTTATTTGTTAATAAATAAAAATTATACTATATCTGGAACTTTTTCTTCTCTTAATAAAGATATAGTAGGAGATTTTGTCATAGAAACGGCTCTTATTCCACAAGTAGAAGCAGGGCTTAAAGTAACAACACTTAATGGGAATTTTGATCAAAGTTTTTTACAAGCAAATGTTAAATTTCAAGTAGTCCCAGAGGGGAAAGGGAATCCAGCTATAGCTATCGGATTTACTGAATTTGATGCTTATAGTGTCCAAGCTGATTTGGAAAGAGAAAGAAGAGGAGATTCTTCTGAAGCATATGCTTTTTTGGTAATGTCAAAACAGATAACATTAAATAACCTGAATTTTGATGCAAGTATAGGTCTTACTTACTCACAACCTGCAAGTGGTGGTGTTGCTGATGTTTTTGGAATAATTGAAGTTCCATTATTTGAAAAAATAAGATTCTTAACTGAAGTATACAGTTATGAAAAAGTTGAAGAAAAATCAGCAAGTCTAAATTTAGGAGCTGAATTTATAACAAGAGATAATTTTAGAACTAAAGTTTTCTGGAGAGAAAGAAATGATAGTTTTGGAGTATCTATTAATTATATAGGACTTTTTGCAGGTAACTAATATTAATTAATCAATTAAAAGAGCTTTGGAGCTCTTTTTTTTATGAGTTTAGACTAAAGTAGTAAAATAATTAAAAGTGTATTTTTTTTATTTGATATGATATAATAAAGGGAGATTAATTTGTAGGAGGAAAAATGAAGAAAATATTAAGTTTATTATTATTAAGTTTGAATTTATTTGCAATTGAAAAGGTTAAATTAACAGAAGTGGATCAAATATTAAAACCACAAAAAAAAGGTATTAAAGCAGTTACTTATGATGTTAATAACATTAGTTTAGAAAATAATGTTGTTCAGATAAAAAAAGATAATTTTATAAACCTTATGTTACCTAGTATACTAAAAGCTAAAGAAGAAGTAGACGGACTTAAAAAAGAAGTTGAAAATGTTCTTGGAAAAGAAAAAAAATCTGGGAAAGAAATTGCATGGTTAGAGGAAGTATATACGAAGTATAAAGTAGAAGTAGGAGATAAAGAAGAATTACTAAAAAGATTAAATACAGTACCTGTTGATTTGGCATTAGCACAAGCAATACTTGAAAGTGGATGGGGAACTTCTAGATTCTTTAAAGAAGGTAATAATGTTTATGGTATATGGTCATTTAGTGAGAAAGATAAAAGAATGGAATCTACACACGGCGTAAGAAACGGTAAAAAAGTTTATTTGAAAAAATATGATTATATATACGAATGTGCAAAAGATTATTTCTTCTCATTATCTGTAGGAAGTAATTATAAAGATTTGAGAGAAGCTTTAGCAAAATCAAATGATAGTTTAGTATTAAGTGAAAATCTTTTGGGATATTCTGAAATTGGTGAAGAATATGTTAAAAGAGTAAAAAGTGTAATTAATTTTAATAAATTAACTAAATATAATGACTTTACACTAACAAAATAGGTATAATATAGAAAGAGAGATATAATTTATTATATCTCTTATTAATTTTAGGAGTTGATTTAATGTTTTATATTTTATTTATCATGTTACTTTTTTACTTGGATTATAGAGGAAAAGAAGAAGCAAAGAATAATTTTAGGTATAACAAAAAAAATTACTATAATGGCAAAGTGCAGTTATGTTATGTTGAAAATAGAGGAATTGCTTTTAATATGCTCAATAACAAAAAATTATTAATAGTTTTATCTAACCTTCTACTCCTTATCTACCTCCTATATCTAATATTGTTTATCCAAGAAGATAAACTTGGTTTTTTACTTATTTTTACTGGTGGGATAGGCAACTTATATGATAGAATAAAAAGAGGTTATGTGATAGATTATATATACTTTAATATAAAAAAATGGCCAGTATTTAATATGAGCGATTTTTATGTATTTATAGGTGTAATATTAGTATTGGTGAGGTAAAAAATGGAATTTAAGTACTTAAAACATTATCCCGATAATATAAAAAGGGCAGTTGAAAAACTATACAAAGAGGAAAAATTAGGTGTTTATTTAAAAAGTAAATATAAAGAAGAATTTATATCAAAAGACAAAGAGCTTTATCCTCTTGCAAAAAGCATAAAAGATACATATTTGAAAAATCAAAAATTACCTGAAAGAATAATATTTGATAGCAAAATAGAACTGACAAACCAAGCTTTAGGACTTCATAGTTTTATCCCTATAAAACAAGGTAAAAAAATAAAAAGACTTAATGAAATAAAGATATCGTCAAGGTTCAAAAAGATGCCAAAAGAGTTTTTATTAAATGTATTAGTTCATGAATTGTGTCACTTGAAGGAAAAGGAACACAACAAAGCATTTTATCAACTTTGTACAAATATTAAAGAAGATTATTTTCAAGTAGAGTTAGATTTACGAATATATTTAACCTATTTAGATATATACAAAAAACCCTTGTGGTATAACAACTTTAGGGATAAATAGTTTGAATTAAAGGATAGTATATGTTAAAATAAAGTAAGATAAATGGGAGGTATTTATGATAAGGGGTCTTTATACATCGGCATCAGGGATGACAACACAAATAAAAAAACAAGACACAGTAGCAAATAATATTGCTAATGTAAATACAAATGGATTTAAAAAAGCTTTAACTATTATGGAACAAGGAAAAGAAATGGAAATCTACAAAAAAGAAGATGCTGTAGATGATTTTGTTCCAACAGTTGAACCAAAAGCAAAACTAAAAAAAATAGGTAAACTTGGAACAGGTGTTAAAGTATCTGAAAATTACACTTCGTATGAACAAGGAATCTTTAAAGAAACAGAAGAAAAATTAGATTTTGCCCTTGAAGGAAAGGGTTTTTTTGCGTTCCATACAGCAAATGGAATTAGATACAGCAGAAACGGAAGTATGTCTGTTGATAAAGAAGGTTATGTAGTAAATGGAAATGGAGACAAACTACTTGCTCATAATTTTCAAGGTGAACTTGCATATGTAAAAGTTGATGAAGATTTGGTAGTTAATCCAAATGGTGAAATAAAAGGAGCTATACTTGATGTAGCAAATGAAAATTTGGCAAATTTGAATGAGTTAGTTCTTAACTTTAGTAATTTAGACCAAGTGACAGATAAAGTATTAGTTAGAGAATTTGATGATCTTAGGGAGTTAAAAGTAGAAGGAGATAGTTATTTTTACTTTGAAAACGAAGATGAAGTTTTAGTGTCAAATGATAACAAAATACATCAAGGGTTTTTAGAAGGTTCAAATGTAAATATAGTTAAAGAAATGGTTGAAATGATTAATGTTTCTAGATTATATGAAACAAATCAAAAAGTACTAACTTCCCAAGAAGAAAGTGCTAAAAACTCCAATGATATAGCAAAATGGACATAGGGTGAGGTGTAAAATTGAAAAGAATAGTTATTACATTAATTTTATTATTATTTGTTGCTGCCTGTGGAAGTGGAACTTCTAAAAGAGGGAGTATCAAAGATGTAGCAACAACAGTAGAAGGTGCAAATAAAAACAGGGAAGAAGCAGAGTATAAAAGTGAAAAAGAAGAGCAATTATCGAAAATGCCACCTATAGAAAGATTTTTCCCAGAAGAAGAAAAGGAAGAAACAAAATATAGCAGTTCTCTATGGGGAACAGAGAGAAAATCTCTATATGCAGATAGTAAAGCAAGCCAAAAAGGAGATATTATATTTGTTATTATTAAAGAAGAAGTTACAGCAGAAATTAATTATGAACTAACAAAAAGTGGCTATACTAACTATCAAGAAGATGTAGAAGCTTCTCCGCTACCTGAAAGTGAAACTGGTAATAAAAGAGGTAGTTTAACAGGAGAAAATCTTGATGAAGGTGAAACACAAGTACCTGAAGAAGAAAGAAGTTCTGAAGACTTTAATGGTGAAGGTGAAGGAACAAGAGAACTTATATTTGACGGGACTATTACTGCTAGGGTAGAAGGAACTGATAAATATGGAAATTTATTTATTAGAGGAAGTAAACTTGCATTAGTTAATAATGAAAGTGTTTTACTTGAAATTAGTGGTTATGTAAGAAGCAGAGATATTAATACAGATAATACTGTATCAAGTGATAAATTAGATAATATGGAATTTACATTTAATGGTGCTATGTATTTAGGTAAACCAGTAATCAAAGAATTTGGATCAAATGAAAAACTACTTGATAACGGAGAAGAAGTAGTAGAAGAAGAAATAGTAGAAGAGGAACCTAAAAAGAAAAAATGGTTCTTTGGTTTATTCTAAGTTGGAGGAAAGATGAAAAATAAACTTTTAATAATATTTGTATTAGTCTCTCTTAGTATTTTTGGAAGTAGAGTGAGAATAAAAGAGATTGCAAGAATAGAAGGTGTTAGGAGTAATCAATTAATAGGAATGGGATTAGTTGTTGGTCTTAATGGAACTGGTGACAGTGGGGATTTGACACCTCAAATGTTAAGTTCTCTTTATAGCTATTTTGGTACTGAAATTGCTATTAATCAAATCGAATCAAAAAATGTAGCAGCAGTAATGGTAACAGCTGAGTTACCTCCATTTAAAAAAATTGGAGATACTATAGATGTAAGAGTATCTTCTGTAAATGATGCAAAATCATTAATGGGGGGAGTATTACTGCAAACACAACTTATGGCTGGAAACAAAGATGTTTATGCTATTGCACAAGGTCAAGTTACAAGAGTAGAAAATGGAAATAATTTGAATAATGGACTACTTCAAAATGGAGCAACTGTTGAAAGAGAAGTAGAAGTAAATTTAGAATATGAAGATAAAGTAACTTTAGTATTAAATAATCCTGATTTTACAACAGCTTCAAGAGTAGTTGATGAAATTAATAGAAGATTTAATTATGATACAGCAAAAGCAGTAGATGCATCAACTATTGAAATAAAGAAAACTTTTGTATTTAATGATGATATTGTAAGTTTTATTTCTGCAATAGAAAATCTTGAAGTAGAACCAGATAGAAAATCAGTTATTCTAATAAATGAAAGAACAGGTACAATTGTCCTTGGGGACAATATAAAAGTAGCACCAGTAGCTATTTCTCACGGAGATTTGTCTATAGCAATAAGTGCAGAACTTGATATAGATGCTAGTAGAGAAGAAGGAGCAAGTGGAGATAAAGGTCAATCAGTTTATTTCCAAGGGACTACTGTTAAAGATGTTGTGAAAATGTTAAATGCAATAGGAGCAACACCAGATGATATTATATCAATTTTACAAGCTTTAAAAGCAGCAGGTTCTATAGATGCTGATATAAAAACTATGTAATAGATAGGAGTAGTTATGATAAATTTGAAAACAGATTATGTAAAATATCTGAAACCAACTACAGAAATAGATAAAAATGTGACAAAAGATGAAGAAGCACTTAAAAAAGCAACAGAAGAGTTTGAATCAATCTTTATTAAAATGATGCTTGATAGTGCTGATAAAACAATAGATAGAAAATCAAGTATGTTTTACGGTGGGAACTCGGAAGAAGTCTTTCGTGGAATGTTAAATGATGAAAGAGCAAAAGAAATGGCAAAAAGTGGGGATTTTGGTTTGGCCAAAATGATGTATGAACAATTATCGAAAAATTTAAAATAGGAGTGATTATGAAAAAATATCTACTCACCTTTCTTTTTATGATTAATTTTATAATAGGCCAAGAGTATTTGAGAATGGAAGAAATTGATTTTTCAAAAGAAGCAAAATTTTATACAGTTTTAAATGGAGAAAAAGTAGAAGGGTTTGATATTGATTTGATTGATATAGTTACAGATCCTGAACTTGGTAAAATGATACTATTTAAAAATACAAGTTCTCAAATTATCTTAAATGGTGGTGTTGCAGAGGGAATGAGTGGATCACCTGTTTATCAAAGTGGTAAGGTAATTGGAGCAGTAGCTTTTGGGCTAAAAGAAAACTCAAATTATGGTCTTATTATGCCAATGGACTTTTTGGAAGAAAATAACTATACTTATACTCTAAAAGGTAAGAGTGGGAAATCAGTAGTAGTTGATCCTTTTAGAGGAGACATAGGTTTAGAGATGATTGGAACTGTATCTTTTGATAATGAAAAGGATATGATTATATACGGTCATAAATTAGAAAATAAAGGAAATATTGCCTATTTCTTGTATGATTCAAAAGTATCTAAGGTAGTTCCAACTATGAATTTGGCTTTTAAAATAGCTAAAAAAAATGAAAATATAGGATATATTTATAAAGACTATAAATATGGATTAGCTGGTAAATATACTAAAGAAATTCCTGTAGAATCATATAATTTTAACCTTTCAAATGGCGAAAATTTGAAATTTGATTTGGTGAAAAATAGAAATACAAGAGAAACTTATCTTGAAAAAGGTATAGAAATGATACTTAATAAAGCTTTTGATCATGATGGATATAGAAGTGCTAAATATTCATTGGAGATTTATGATGATGAAAAAACTTTATTAAAAGAAAATGATATTTTAGTGAGTAATGATAATATAAAAATTAGTTTGGCAAATACTCTTTATAACCAAATTCTTACTGCTAGTCATAGTAGGTTTGGGATACTAGATTATAAAGGTATAAACTTTAATATAACTTTATTAGAAGAAGAAGAATTAATACACGTTTTAGGTGTAGATATATTAGGAAACGTCTTTTTACTGGGTGATAAATTAAAAATTACATTTGATACATATATACATGGAAAAGGTGAAGTGGAAATTGTAGAAGAAATATCTATTCCAGAAGATTTTGTATTAGGATCAATGAAGCTAGAATTAGTTATGGATAATAGTCAAGAAGAAAAAAAATCTAGAAGTCTGACAGAGCACCTTGAGAATTTGCAAGAAAAAACTAAAAACAATGAGATACTAGTACTTTTTAAAAATCAATACGACACAGTAGTGTATCAAACAAAAATTGTATGGGATTATTATATTTTATCTGACAAAAACTTTATAAAAAATATCGTTATTGATAGTTTTGAGGCTAGTAGCTAAAGAGGGTGACTAAATGAAGAGATACATAGTTAAAGGGAAAAGTATAGAGACATTACTAGCTAAAGTAGCTAGTCATTTTCAAGTGGATCAAAGGGAAGTAAAATACGAAATTCTTAGAAAAAAACCTGAATTCGAGCTTAAAGTATGGATTGAAAAAAAGGGGAAAGATCCTCTTGCTAAAGATGACTTTAAGATAGACATAGAAGAAGACGGAATATACCTTACTGTAACAGAAGTAGATGACAAAAAAGCTTTAACTTTAAAAAGAGTATTAAAAGGTCTTGAAGAAAGAAAAATTAAAGACTTTGACCTTGATAAAGTAGAAAAATCTTTGTATAATCTCAATGTTAAAAGTAAAATAGCAGAATATGATGAAGAGTATTATATAGATTCGGAAGTAGAAGTAGAAGTATTAAATAATATGGAAGCTTCGATACTCATAACTAAACCTAAAAGAGGTAGAGAAACTACAGTTGAAAAAGTCTTGGAAATTTGTGAAGAAAAAGGTATAGTTTATGGGATTAGAAAAAAAGCTATAAAAACACTTATTCAAGAAAAAATTTATGATAAAAGAGCAATACTAGCAAAAGGAAAAGAACCTATTCATGGAAAAGATGCAAGAATAATTTATACATTTGAGGGACATCACCATGATGTAGTTGAAGAAAATAAAAGTATCGATTTTAAGAAACTAAATCTTATTACAAATGTTGAAGAAGATGAAGTATTAGGTAAAAAAATCGAAGCTGTTGAAGGTGAAGATGGAATTGATATTTTTGGAAAAAGCATAAAAGCAAAAAGTCCAAAAGATGTGACACTTCCAAGTGGTAAAAATACAAAAGTTACTGAAGATGGTTTATACTTAAAAAGTCTTATTGATGGTCAAATAGTTATGAAAGGTAAAGTAATAACTGTTGAGCCAATATTAACAATAAGTGGAAATGTAGATTATAGTACAGGAAATATTGATTTTGTAGGAGTTGTAATTGTTAAAGGAAATGTTTTAGCTGGTTTTGAAGTTAAAGCAGAAGGAGATATTTATGTTGAAGGTTTAGTAGAAGATGCTAAACTACACTCTACAGGTCAAATTGTTGTTTCAAATGGAATACTTGGAAATGAAGAACAAAATAATAATATTTATGCAAAAGAAGGTATAAAAGCTAAATTCATTCAAAATATGAATGTAAAAACGGAAGGTGTAGTAGAAGTAAATAAACATATATTACACAGTCATATAGAAGCTAAAGGAAAAGTCCTTGTTACAGCAGGGCAAGGAATAATAATAGGTGGAGAAGTAATATCCCAAGAAGGAATAGAAGCAAATGTAGCTGGAGGGAAGTATGAAACACCAACTAAGTTGACTATTGCTATATTTGGTGATACTATAGCAGAAGAAAGTTCTATTAATACTGAGATGTTATTATTAGAAGAGAATAAATTTAAGTTAGAAAGAATCATTAGTGATTTATCTGATAAAAAAGATTTGTTAAAAGATAAATTTAAAGATAAACTAGAAGAATGTTTTAAACAACTTGCAGTAATTAATAATAGATATGCTCTTTTGGAAGAAAAAAGAGATAAAATAGAAGAAGAAAAAAGTGAAATTAGAAATAAAAAAATTACTATTTTACAAAAAGTTTATCCTGGAGTAATTATTAGAATTGGAAGAGAATTATTACTTAATAGAAGTGAAAAAATCAAAACTGATTTTTATATAGACAAAGAAAGTATGGAACTTGTAGAGAGATAGGTGTTATATGAAAAAAAGAGTTTATTTTGAAAAGTTAGAAGAAATGAAATATATATCTAACTTAGATTTATTAAGGTTTTTGGAAAGATTGTTTAAAATCACGAATATAAAACTAGAATATTCAAATGGTTTTAATCCAAGACCTAAAATATCCTTTGGAAACCCTATTTCTATTGGAGAAGAAGCTTATTATGAACCTTTTGATATAGATCTTGCTGAAGATATGGAAAATGAAGAAATACTTAGAAGATTAAACGGAAAAGTTCCTAAAGGATTTAAGATACTTGAAGTAGAAGATAGAGTGAGTAAAGGTAGTATTATAAAAGATTTTAGTGCTATAGAATACGATATTATCTTTGAAGAAGCAAGTGATAAAGAAATTTTCATAACTTTGTTAAATCAAGATGAAATTATTGAAAAAAAAGAGAAAAAAGGTAAAATAAAAGAAAGAAATCTTAAGGAGAAGGTAGTCTCCTTTGGCATAAATGAAGACACAATAAAACTTGTTTTAGAAAATGTATCACCAAATGCTTATTTTAGAATGGTTGATATAGACATGTCAAAAGTAACTATCAGACGTATAAAATACGTTAATTAATAAGGAGGAAAGATGTTAGACTTAAAGTTTATACGTAATAATATTGAATTTTTACAAGAAATGTTAAAAAATAGAGGAAGTGAAGGTGGCTTAGAAGAATTTGAGCAACTTGATGCTGAAAGAAGTGAATTACTTACAAAAGTTGAAACATTAAAACATAAAAGAAATAATGCATCTGCTGAAGTAGGAAGAAGAAAAAGAAGTGGAGAAGATGCAGAAGATATAATTGCTGAAATGGGGCAAGTAAGTAAAGATATAAAAGAACTAGATAGTAAATTGTCTGAGATAGATGAGAAACTTAAAAGAATACAAATGGAAATTCCAAATGTATATCATACAAGTACTCCATTAGGTAAGGATGAAGAAGATAATGTAGAAGTAAGAAAATGGGGAGAAATTAAAGAATTAAGTTTTGAACCAAAACCACATTGGGAACTTGGAGAAGAGTTAGGAATACTTGACTTTGAAAGAGGAGCAAAATTAGGTGGTTCGAGATTTACGGTATATAAAGGTTATGGTGCAAAATTAGAAAGAGCACTTATAAACTTTATGCTTGATCTTCATACAACTGAACATGGATATACAGAAGTTATGGCACCAATTTTGGTTAAAAGAGAAATTATGGAAGGAACAGGTCAACTTCCTAAATTTGAAGAAGATGCTTATAAAACAACTGATGATATGTTTTTAATACCTACATCTGAAGTATCAATAAGTAATATTCATAGACAAGAGATACTTGAAGAAGAAGAATTACCAAAATATTATACAGGGTTTTCACCATGTTTTAGAAGAGAAGCTGGATCATATGGTAGAGATGTAAAAGGTCTTATAAGACAACATCAATTTAATAAAATTGAACTTATTAAACTTGCTAAACCACAAGATTCATATGCTGAATTAGAAAAAATGGTATTAAATGCAGAAGAAGTACTAAAGAGATTAGAACTTCCTTACAGAGTAGTTCAACTTTGTTCAGGAGATATAGGATTTACAGCAGCTAAAACTTATGATATTGAAGTTTGGTTACCATTCCAAAATAAATATAGAGAAATTTCTAGCTGTTCAAACACAGAAGATTTCCAAGCAAGAAGAATGGGATTAAAATATAGACCAACAGGTTCTAAAAAATCAGAATTTATCCATACACTAAATGGTTCTGGTTTGGCAGTTGGAAGAACACTTGTTGCTATAATAGAAAACTATCAACAAGCTGATGGAAGCATAATCGTTCCAGAAGCTTTAAGACCATATTTAGGTGGAGTTAGTGTTATATCTAAGTAGTTTTTTATTTTTAATAAACTTATTAATAAAGGATATTAGGTACCTTGTGGTACTTAGTATCCTTATATTATTAATAATGAAAGTAAAAAAAATAAATAATAAAATCCCAAAATTTGTGTATATCTTCTACTTCTTCCTCTCCCTAAGTCGAATATTTTTAATACAAGAAGGAGAGATTCTTTATAAAATAGGTAGTTTTTATATTACCAAAGAAGCTTTATTAATAGGAAGTATGAATTTTATAAAAATTATTAATTTAGTATTTTTATCAAAAATCTTTGGTAGTAGAATAAAAGTAGGTAAGGTAAAATTTGCTTACACAGAAATTATTGAACAGATTATAGCTTTTGTACCTGAGGTTTTTACCATGTTTAAAAACCGTGTAGGAATTAAGGACGTTTATAAAAAATTATTAACAAAAGTGTATAGAAACTTATAAAAAGGTTGAATTATAATGGGAAATCTGTTACAATAAAGGCATATTTATATTCTAGGAGGGTAAAGGAATGAAATTTAACTATAAAGACCTAGGTCTTTCAAACACTAAAGAAATGTTTAAACATGCAAATGAAAATGGATATTCAGTTCCAGCATTTAACTTTAATAACTTAGAGCAAATGCAAGCTATAGTTGAAGCAGCAGCAGAAATGGGATCACCAGTAATCCTTCAAGTTTCTGGAGGAGCTAGAAACTACATAGGTAAAGAAGTTGTTCCTTACATGGCACAAGCAGCAGTAGCTTTAGCTAGATCAAAAGGATCAGATATCCCTATAGCATTACATTTAGATCACGGAAACAGCTTAGAATTAGTTAAAGACGTTATCGATTACGGATTCTCATCAGTAATGATCGATGCTTCTCACCACTCATTCGAAGAAAACATTGCTGAATCTAAAGAAGTTGCAGAATACGCTCATAAATTTGACGTAACTGTTGAAGCTGAATTAGGAGTATTAGCAGGAATCGAAGATGAAGTAGAAGCTGAAGACCATATCTTCACTCAACCAGATGAAGTAGAAGAGTTCGTAAAAAGAACAGGTGTAGATTCATTAGCAATCTCAATTGGAACTTCTCACGGAGCTCACAAATTCAAACCTGGAGATGACCCTAAATTAAGATTAGACATCTTAGAAGAAGTAGAAAAAAGAATACCTGGATTCCCTATAGTATTACACGGATCTTCATCAGTTCCAGCTAAATACGTAGATATGATCAAAGAATTCGGTGGAGAAATCAAAGATGCTATCGGTATCCCTGATGCACAATTAAGAGGAGCTTCAAAATCAGCAGTAGCTAAAATCAACGTTGATACAGATGGAAGATTAGCTTTCACAGCTGCAATCAGAAAAGTATTTGGAACTAACCCAGCAGAGTTCGATCCAAGAAAATACTTAGGACCAGCTAAAGTTGAAATGAGAGATTACTACAAAACTAAAATCACTAATGTATTTGGTTCTGAAGGAGCTTACAAAAAAGCTGATAAATAATCTTGACAAAATAAGGAATTTTGACTATAATAGTCAGAGTGAATTGAATAAAATTTTGGAGAAGGTGTAAACCTTCTCCAAAAAAAAAACCTATTTGGGCGGATTTTTTTTTTTCGTCTATTTTTTTTTGTAAAAAAAGTAAATAAAAACAGAAAAAAGTTAAAAGGTTGGCTATTGTCTATTTTTATTTAACATGAAATCTTTGATTAATATAGGAGGAAAGAATGAAACAAAGAAAATACATCTTCGTAACAGGTGGAGTAGTATCATCATTAGGAAAAGGAATTACTGCTGCTTCATTAGGTAGATTATTAGAAGAGAGAGGTTATAGTGTAACTATACAAAAGTTTGATCCATATATAAATGTTGATCCAGGAACAATGAGTCCATATCAACATGGAGAAGTATATATTACTGAAGACGGAGCAGAAACAGATTTAGATTTAGGACACTATGAAAGATTTATAGATCAAAATCTTACTAAATACAATAACGTAACTACAGGTAAAATATACCAATCAGTAATTAATAAAGAAAGAAAAGGTGAATACTTAGGAGCTACAGTTCAAGTAATCCCTCATATAACAAATGAAATCAAATCTAAAATATCTATAGTTGGAAAAGAAAATGGTTCTGATATAGTAATAACTGAAATTGGTGGAACAGTTGGAGATATTGAATCTACTCCATTCCTAGAAGCTATAAGACAATTTAGATACGATGTAGGAAGAGAAAATGTTATATATGTACACTGTGCATTGTTACCATATTTAAGAGCTGCAGGAGAATTAAAAACAAAACCTGCACAACATTCAGTAAAACAATTAATGCAAATTGGTATTAGACCAGATATATTAGTATGTAGAACTGAACATCCAATTAATGAAGATATCCAAAGAAAATTATCTTTATTCTGTGATATAGATCCAGAAGCAGTAGTAGAAGCACCAGATGCATCAACTATTTATGAAGTACCACTTATAATGGAAAAAAATGGGCTAGCTAATGTAGCTCTTAAAAAACTTGGATTAGAGCAAAGAGAAGCTGATTTGACAGCATGGACTGCTATGGTTGATAAAATCAAAAATCCTAGTAAAAAAATAAAAGTTGCAGTAGTAGGAAAATATGTTGAACTTAAAGATGCTTATATAAGTATAGATGAAAGTATAAAACATGCAGGTTACCATCTTGATACAGATGCTGATATAGATTATATCCAAGCTGAAGATGTAAATGTAGAAAATCTTAAAGGATATGATGGTATATTAGTACCAGGTGGATTCGGACAAAGAGCAGTAGAAGGTAAAATCAAAACTATAGAATTCGCTAGAAAAAACAAGATACCATTCTTTGGAATTTGTTTGGGAATGCAAACAACAGTTATAGAATATGCTAGAAATATCTTAGGATATGAAGGGGCTAATTCAACTGAATTTGATCCAGAAACAAAATACCCAGTAATAGATCTTTTACCAGAACAAAAAGATATAGAAGATATGGGTGGAACAATGAGACTTGGAACATATCCTTGTAAATTAATAGAAGGAACTCTTGCAAGAGAACTTTATGGAGAAGAGCTTATTTATGAAAGACATAGACATAGATTTGAATTTAATAATGAATTTAAAGAAGCTATACAAGAAGCTGGTTTAGTGATTTCTGGTTCATCACCAGATGGAAGACTTGCTGAAATAGTTGAATTACCAACTAGTGAGCATCCATTCTTTATTGCTGGACAATTCCATCCAGAATTCAAAACTAGACCAAATAGACCTCATCCAATGTTTACTGGATTTATAAAAGCAATGTTAAAGAAATAATAATTAGCAGGTGATATTCACCTGTTTTTTTATTTATAATATACTTTTCTTGTTTTATCAAAGTTAATTTGCTATTATTATATTATTATTGAAAAAATTGAACAGAAGCAAAGGAGTAAGGATGAAAAAAATATTGGTATTATTAATATTAAGTATGAATCTATTGGGAAATATTTCGAATACTTATAATGAAGCAATGAAAAAATATAAAAATGGAGAAATATATAAAGCTATTGAACTCCTTCAAGATGAAGGTATAGTTGATATGGTAGAAGGGGTAGAAGTAGAAGGAATAAATGATAAAAAACTTGCTAGTTATATAAATGATTATGCATTTTTTCTAATGAAAGTAGAACGGTATGACGATGCAGAAAAAGCTTTGTTGAGAGTTTTGGATTTAGACAATCAAAGAGCAGTAGCGTATTATAATTTGAGTGAAATTGCAGATATAAAAGAAGAAAAACATATGGCAAGGCAATATGCTCTTATGTATGCATATCTTACGAACAGCGGAAAATATGTAGTACAAAAAGATATTAATGACCCTTTAAAAGGGATAAAACTTGAAGGGAAAATTCCAAAATTATTAGAGAAATATTTAGATATAGAAGATTTTAACAACTTAAGATTACAAATGGTTTCATCTTATGAAGTAGAAAAAAATAGTGATTACGATTATGTAGCTTTTGTTGTAACAAAAGGGAAAAAAACTATGACTTATTATTATGAAGAAAGTGGAAATAAAGACTTTTGGTGGTTTTTATTTAATATGAATAATATAAACTTGTTTAAGAGCCTTAAAGAATATGGTTATGAATTTTGGCATGGAGATAGAAGTTTTGAACTAGAAGCTAAAGAATATGACCTGAGTTATAGTGTGAAAAATTTTATTGAAGATTTGAAAAGGAATCCAATAGAAGATATAGAATTCCTTATTAAATCTGATGATATTATGTACTTAGAATATGAAGTTGAAAATATGGTAGATAAGTATTTAGTAGATGAAAAAGGCTTTGATATATTAGATTATGCATATAAATATGGAAGTAAAGAAGTAATAGAGATAATAGAGAAAAAATATAAAAAAGAAGATTTTTTGACTTTAGTTAAAAAAAATGAAGTTGAAAAAATAAAAGAATATATAGAAAGAAAAAAAGATGATAAAGATTTTAAAGAAACATTATTAGTTAGGGATAAAAGTGGAAGGACTGCTTATCATTTGATAACAGAGTATAATAGGGTGGAGATAGCCCAAATTTATCTTGATTATATAAATATGAAAGATCTTATAGACCAGCAAAAACTCCTTGATTATTATGGGAAATCACCTATATATACAGCAAGTGAAAATGGAAGTTTTGAAGTATTAAAAATTATATTAGAAAAAGCTAAACTTGACCTTGCTTCAGTAGCAAATTTAAATAATCATAACGAAGGAAAAAATGCTTTAAATATAGCAATAGAAAAGGGAAATTTTCATATAGTTAAGTTTTTTGTTGAGAATGGAGTTGATATTGAAATTAGAAATACTAATGGTGAAACAGCTCTATTAACTGCTGCAAGATTTTCTAATGATGAAATAATTAGATATTTAATGGAAAATAATGCTGATACAGGAGTGATTGATAATAACGGAAAAGGAATAGATTATTATAAAGTTAAAGTAGTTGATGGGGAAAAAGGAGAAGAATTCGGTAAAATATTAGATGAAGCAAGAAAAATTTATGAACAATTTGGAAATGCTAAAAGCCTTGAGTATATTGATTCGTTTAATATAAAAAAGATTCTAGATGATTCGTTTGATAAGTATAATAAAGAAGTGGCAGAAGAATATATTAGATATGGGAAGTATTTGGTAGAAGGTAATAGAAAAAGTGAAGGAGTGAAAATCTTTGACTTGGCTGAAGAAATAAGTGTTTATGACAAAAATATCTATATGGAATTGGCTAAAATATATGATGAAATTGGAGATAAAAAAAGAGCTAGAAGAAGTATAAAAAAATATCTTTTACTAAGAGAAGATAGGGGAAGATATGGTAGCTGGGACTATGATATGTTAGATTTAGTTAATGAAGATTTGGCAAAAAAATACCTTAATGAAGAAGAAAGATTAACATTTATAAGTGGAAATATTGATTTTTATAATTTGAATAATAATGAAGATTATGAATTAGTAAAATTGATAATTGATTATGATTTACATGAAAGTCATTTTGTTATAGTGTTAAATGAAGGTGGTGTAGATTTGGAAGATTTTGTAAATGCTTTTAATAATGAAGAATTAAGAGAGTATTATAAAAAATCAAAGAAAAAATAAATTGTTTTGAGATCAGATAAAACTGGTCTCTTTTTTTGTTAAAATATGTAGTTATTATTAAATGTTTATAATTGAATTTTATTCTAAAAGATATTTTACTTTAAAAAATCATAAAAAAGTATTATACTTGTATAAGGAAAAGTGAGGGGATATGATGAAAAAAATAATATTTTTATTGCTAGCAATGAATCTTTTTGCTAATGATAAAATATGGGAAGAAGAAGACAGATTTAATCTCTATAAAAAAGATGGGGTAAAAATAGGGACAGAATTTGTTAAAGTAGAAGATAATATAAATAGGGAAGTTAGTGGGGTAGAAGTAGATTTAGGTAAACTTAATGAAAAAAAGACTGAGAGTAGAGAACCTGCTATAAATTATCATTTTAAGTTTGGGAATGTAGAACTAGATGAAGAAGGTTTAAATGCAATGTCATACGTAGGGATGGGCATAGAACTCAGTTGGCCAAGTATTGAAAATCTATATATTAATAGTTCTTTAGCAACTGGATTTGCAAATTTTACCACTGAAGATAGAGAGAGTATAAAAAATGATTATTGGGGTAGTTATGAACTTTATGAAACAAGTTATAATTCTTTTGGTATATATATAGAAGGTGGATTATCTATAAAACCTCCAGTTGGGCTTGGAAAAAAAGGGTATACTAAACCTTTTGTAAGAACTTTTGGTGGATATACTTTTATAGTTTTGGATGATACAGTTGATGTACCTGGCCTTAATAACCTTTTGAATTATGGTATAGGAGCTGGGTTGGAATTTAAGTCAACTTGGTTTATAGAACTGGGATATGAAGTTTTTGATAATGGTTCTACTGGAGGATATATAAAAAAAGAAGAACTTGATTATACATATTTTAGATTTGGATTTGGTGGAATATAATGAAAAAAATAATTTTAATTTTTATGTTATTAACAACTTTTCTTTTGGCAGAAGAATTTTTAGGAGAAGGAAAAGCTTTGTTAGGGGACAATATAACAATAATGGAAGCAGAAGATTTGGCATTTTTACGTGCTCAAAAAGATGCAAGTTATAAAGTAGGTACATATATTGAAAGTGAAGTTATAACTAGGGATTTTAAACTAGTTAAAGATGAAATCAGAACAATTTCTGCAAGTGTTTTAGAACTTAAAAGTGAAAGTAAAAAAGTTGAAAAAAAACTTATAGATGGACAGTTTTATTTGGTAGTAAGTGCTGTATTTATTACAGATAAAGAAGAATTGTTATTTCAAATAGAAGAATATCAAAAGAAGAAAGCTTTTGACAGAGACCTTAGTGATGCTTTGTCTAGAGTAGCTTATCTTGAAGAACTTGTAAAAGAATTAGCAAATGATAATAGTGAAAGTAGTGCTAAAGTAAGGGAAACAATTGAAGAATTAACTGAATTATATAATTATATTGACAATAGTGTTACTTTTGATGGGAGTAGTATAGTTGCTAAGTATAATAAAGAAAAGAAAGCAGAATTGATAAAAATATATAATTATTTGTTATTGCTGAAAAATGATATATTAAAAGTAGTTACTAATAATATAGAAATACTTAGTATAGAAGAAGAAAAAGTATCAAATGAATTTCGTATTGATTTAGATTTCTATTTTGAATCTAGGGATACTGAGAAGGAAGTAGAAGATGAAATAAAAGAACTTTTGTTAAGAGAAGAATACAATAAATATGTTTTCAAAGATAATTATTTAATTACAATGGTATTTTTAGGTAAAAATGATGAAGTATTAGCAATGGCTTATAACTTGATAGACAGAAGTAGGGAAGATACTCTTGCTTATTTTGTAGATATGGAAAAAGGTATATGGTTTAGACCACTAGTATACTATAGTGGATTTGATAGAGAAAAATTAGACTTGGCTGAAAAGTATAAGTACAGAGCTTATATTAGTGAAGAATTGTTAAGAGAAACAAAAAGTATTAGTATATTGCCATTTAAACAAGAAATATTAGAAGATAGAGGAATCTATAGAGAAAATATAGCATATGAAAAAAATCCTGAAGATATAACACTTGAAAGGTATGTCGTTCCTAATAAAAATTTGAATTTGATTAAAGAAGACTTGTACAAAATATTATTAGAGGATTTTCAAGAAAAAATTGAAGAATTAAAGATAGAGATAGAGAAGTTATAAAACTTCTCTTTTATTTTAAAGGAAAAAAAGGAGGCAGATATGACTATATTATCTTTTATCAAATTAATAAGAATGATATATGGGAAAAATCTTCCTAATTTGAATGAAATAGAAAAAATGGGTTTATTAGCTGTAAAGATATCACAACATTTTGCTCTCAGAATAGATTTTTTAGATGAAAGAGTATGTAGACATTTAAGTAAGTTGTTTACTCAAAGTACATATAAAAATCATAAAGAAACAATTGAAATATCTGAGACTTATAATGGAAAAGGATTTTTAAATAATTTTGATTCTTTTGATTATATTCCTTTTGCTTCTGCTTCAATAGGACAAGTACATTTGGGAAAAATTAATAATTTTGGAGAAGTAGTGGTAAAAATTGCAAAAGGAGATTTTAAAGAAGATTTTGTAAAAGATATAGAAAAAATAGAAAAATTTTTTAAGTTTATTTTATTTTTTTATCCAAAACTAGAAAAAGTTTTTGATCCTTTGGGAATTTTGGAGTACATCAAAGAATATACTATGGAAGAACTTGATTTTCGAAATGAAATAAGAGGTTCGAAAGTTTTGATGAAGATAAAAGAAGAAGAAAAAAACTATAAACTAGATAAAATCTCTTTTCCTTTTTATATTGAAGAATTGAGTAATGATAAAATTTTGGTTAGTAAAAAAATAGAAGGAGAAACATTTGATAAATTGTTAAGGGAGAAAAAACTTAAATATGAAGAACTTTTGGAGTTGTTTCATATACATGGTTATTATATGTTTAATAAGGGCATATTTCACGGAGATATACATCCAGGAAATATTATAAAAGGGATAGATGGTAAGATATACTTTGTTGATAATGGAAGTATAAGTAAAGTAGAAGATAAACTAAGAATAGGTCTTTTTAACTTCTTTAAATATTTATCTGATTATGATTATGTAAGGTGCGCTCATTATCTCAATAAGATGGCAATAAAAGAAATTAAAGGAGTTAAGTACAAAAAATATGAAGAAAAATTTTTGAACTTATATAAAGATTTTACTGATAGCACAGTATCTCAAGTTAGTTTAACTAAAAAAATGATGGAGACAATAAAACTTGGAGTAAATAGTGGAATGGTTTTTGAAAAAGGAATGTTTCCTATTATAAAGAGCCTAATGTATCTTGATGGAATGGTACTAAAATGTAAACCAAATGCAGTATTACTAAAGGATATGAAAAAGTTTATTAATGAATTTGAAGAAGTAATACATAAAATATAGACAGATTAAAGACTAGTTTTGTGCTAGTCTTTTAAATTGGTTGGATAAAAGTAAAAAGTAGTAACAACTAAGATATTATAGTATATCTCTTGAAATTATAAAGAAAAAATGATAAAATAATGCTACACTTTGTAGAAAAAATACTTAATTGACCTTTAAAATCTAAAAGTGTACAATATTAATTATAATTTTACTAGGGGGAAAAATGAGAGAAATAGTAATTTTGCTACAAATTTTTATTATAGGAGTAAGTATAGTTTCACTTATCCAAGTTGGAATAAAACAGAGTAAAAATAGAAAAAATAGTAAAAAAGAGTTTGAGAACCTTAAAGAAATAGGAAAAGTAGAAGAAGCTGATGATAGTTATCTTGAAAAAGTTCGTAAGTTTTATAATTTGAAAAAATTAAGTGGTGGAAAACTTAGCCACTATGATATTCATAGAACAGAAATAATTACAACTAGGAGTAAATACGGAAGTAATACAACATATTATTACTATATTGGAAATATAAGAATAATCCTTCCTAATAGCATTATCTTGGAAGATTTGAAGTTTTATGAAGTAGAAGGTATTTTTGCTAAAGATAAACTTTATGTAAGTAGAATAGATAGTAGAAACTTGTTGGAAGAAGTTGACGCAATAGAAGAGGGTCTAAAAGTATATGGAGAAATTTCAAAAGAAGATATAGCCCTTAGTAAATATCCAAAAAAAATTATAGTTGGAATAATATTATTAATATTTGCAGCTATACCTTTTTGGGAGATAAGTTATGTATTTCAAATTGCTGTATTTATTTTATTAAGTGTAGTTTATTTTGTAAGATTGAAAAAAGATAAAAGGATTATGTATAAATTAAATGGCAAATATGAAAGAGATGAGTTTGGTAATGAGAGAGTTGGAGGAGTTATAGTTCATTCTTTTGATGAAAATGCTAGAGCACATGGTCAAATGAAAGAAAGCTATCTAGCATATGAAGTGGGAGAAGAAGTAGAAGTAATTGGAGAAAAGATTAATAATGAACTTTTTTTAAAAAGGTATAAAGGTTTTGATTATATAAAACACTATATTAGTGCTAGAAAGTATTATTATAGAACTAATTTTTTCTTTGCTATAGGAATCTTAGTAATTACAGTATTTTTCTATAACATGAGTGGAATAAAAAGATATTTTGAATATGCAAAAGTTAAAGACAAAGATTTTGAATATAGCTCTCTAGAATCCCTGAAGGATGATTTGGTTGAAAAACAATATGTTACTTTTAATAACTTCTACCTCTACCCTACAACTTCCCAAATTAATGGTGGTAGTGAGAGAGAATATTATCTGATTGAAAAAGAAAAATATATAAGAGGTCAAAAGTCATTAGAAGAAGAAATGAAAGCAGTAAAAAAATTAGAAGAAGAAGTTAAAAGTTATATAGATAACATAGACTGGGTACTTTTATACAGTGACTATAAAATACAAGAGTTTGGGCAAGAAGAGTATAAAAAACTTAAAGAGTTATACTTTAAAAAAGGTGTAGACCAGACGGAATTATTAAATCAATTTTATAAATTTAAAGATTTACTATATGATAAAGTAAATGAAGAGATAAAAGAAGTAGAAAAAAAGTTGGCTGCTACATTTGAAAGTAAAGTAATTATTAAGGATATTTATTTATATAGAAATAATACTTATTATACTATCGAAAATGGATATAGTGGAGACAGCACTAGTGTATTTAGAGCATATGATGGTGAAAGATTATATGGGACAGTAAGAAATATCAGTAATGAAGGAGATAAGTTTGTAATAAGTTTTATAGAAGGAGCAACTTACTCTAGAGTTGCAGACAAATCTTATTTAATATATATAATTCTCATGTATATTTCATTTTCTATATTAGCTCTAGGAATGGGAGTAGTAGAAGTAATAAAGATGAAAAAAATAAATGAATAAAAAAATCTCAGTTTATCTGAGATTTTTTTATCTAGAAGTTACTGTATAACTACCTCTTGCTGTTCCTGTTCCTGTATTGTATACAACAACATAATATTTACCTATAGGTAATGTTGACCATCCACTAGTAAATGATGAAGTTACAGATGTTTTTGACAAAGCAGAAACTGGTATAGCTGGGTTATTAGTAGGGGCACCGATAAATTTACTATATTCGGCTTCACTAAAGATATAAAATGCTACTTTTGTTCCACTAGTTAATGTAATTTGACTTTTAACTTCTGTTCCACTGTTATAAATATAAAAACCCTTTGAAAGCTGATTACCTTGGCTAACTCCGTAATTTGAATTTCCTGCTAAAACATTTGTTCCATCTGTTTTTGTTTCTCCACACGAAACAAATAAAAGTGTTAAAATTAAAAATAATAATTTTTTCATATTAATTCCTCTCTTAATTCTCCTTTTTTCTCTTTTTTGTTAATAGTAATTAATCCTATTGCAATTACACCTAAACCTAAAACAAAATTAATTGTTAAATGTTCATTTAAAAATATTATTGCAAGTACAGTAGCAAATATTGGCTTTAAGTAAAAGATTGCAGAACCTATAGAAACAGGAATAGACTTTAATCCTTTGAAATAAAGAAAATATGCTATAGTTGTACAGAAAAATACTAACATTAATATATACGGCATTTTACTTGTTTCTATAGAGTAGTTTTTTATAAAAGGTAAATATAAAATAGAACCTAATAAAAAAGCCATACCTGTAGTAGTATTATTGCCAAATTTTAGTATAGATTTTTTTGACATAGTAATATATATACCAAAGGAAATACTTGAGAGTAGAAGTAGAAGAGGGCCTAATAAACTATTAAGTTCTACTTTTTTAAATCCAAAAATTACTATATAACTTCCTATAAATGCTAATAAACTTCCAACTATTTTTTTTCTCCCAAACTCTTCGCCTAGGATAAATTTTGCACTAAATGCAGAAAAGATGGGGTTAAGGCTAAAAATAACTGCAGCTAAAGAAGCATTTATATAATTAAGTCCCAAATGGAAAGCTCCTATACCAATTGTTATTCCTATAAATCCTAGTATGGAAAAATCTTTTAAATCTTTTTTTCTGATTTTTAGTACTTTTTTATAGTCAAATAAAATAAAAATTATACCACTTATAAAAAATCGGAAGAAAGCAAGTAGAAGAGGATCTATTCCATTTCCTATTAATTTTGCTATTACTTCTATTGTACTAAATAAAAAAACTGCTATAAAAATATATATCATTTCATCACCCATGGCATTATAGCAATAATGAAAAAAATAGTCTAGAAATATAAATAACTAATTTATAGAAAAAAGTTATAAAAAATTTCAGTTTAAAAATTAGTTTTTAGAACAATATTTTTAAACTTAATTATAATTTTAATTTATTTTGAATAGACAAAAAGACGAAAAAATAGCTTTTGAAAATTCTTTCTTTCAGATAAAATAAGCTTCTTATATAAAATAAGCTAAAAAAAAACGAAAAAGTATAATTTTGAAGAATTTTTTAAAGTTGCATTATAAAAAAAATAGGAGTATAAATTAGCATAAGGAAGAAATAATAAACTGAAGGAGGTACAGATATGTTGAAATTGGCTCTTATAGGTGGAGGAAGTAGTTATACGCCAGAATTTGTAGAAGGATTACTTGATAGGTATGATAGATTCCCTTTAGACGAACTTTGGTTAGTTGATATTGAAGATGGAAAATGGAAATTAGATATTATTTTTGAACTTGCAAAAAGAATGGTGGCTAAATCTGGAAGAGATATTAAAGTTTATAAAACACTTAACAGACGAGAAGCTATAAAAGATGCTGATTATGTTTGTACACAATTTAGAGTAGGTTTGTTGGAAGCAAGAATAAGAAATGAAAGATTAGCAGCTAATTATGGAATGATAGGTCAAGAGACAA
>CAZHXU010000004.1:0-40657 GCA_964536535.1 uncultured Fusobacteriaceae bacterium | reverse complement strand
ACCACAGATTAGTGAAACTTAGAGATTTATCTCTCTAGTTGAACAATGCAGAATACATTAAAACAAATGAAAACTTTCATGTAGTTTTAAATAATCTGCTTCACAAAGGGGACAGGGGTTTCAGAGAAAAGTATCAAAAGCTTTAGATGTAGACATACGCTGATTTTTTAAGACTTTAATGTACATTAAATATTAGATGCTATATATAAAAAGAGCTTGCAATAGCAAGCTCTTTTCTAATCTTAGATAAATTATTCCTGTATATAAATTTTATTAGAAGACACCATATATAAGTGTTGAAACAAATGCTAATGTAAACCCTACTGCTGATTCATACGGAATAAGTTTGAATCTTTCTTCTAATTTTGTATTAGTAGCTCCTGCTGTTGCATGGAAGAATGAACCATGTGGTAAGTGATCAAGTACTGTAGCACCTGCATGAACCATAGCAGCTCCTGCTAAACCGCTTATTCCTGCAGCCATTATAGCTCCTGCAAATGTAGCTGATGCAACTGTAGTACCTGCTGTTGTACTTGCTGTAGCTGCTGACATAAGAGCTCCACTTGCTGGTGCAAGTATAAATTCTGGTAAACCAGATTTTTGAAGTATATTTAGTGTTACATCTTTTAATGTTGAATTTTGAATAATTCCTGCTACTGTTCCAGTACCCATAAGTAATACTGCAACTCCAGTCATCTTAGATAATCCATAATTCATATATTCTCTAATATGTTTGATTTTTCCCATAGCCATACATCCGATAATACCACCAACTGGTAATGCAACTAATGGATCTACACTTATACCTGCAATAGGTCTTAGTGATAATAAAACTATAGTAATAATTGGTCCAAGTGCTGCTGCAAAGAAAGTAGGTTTTTCAACTTCTACTTCATCTTCATCTGCAAGAGATACTTTTTCTCCTTTATTAACTAGTTTTTTTGCAATAATTACAGTAACAATAAGTCCAAATATTGCTGGGATTATGTTTGCTGCCATAAGTGATG
The DNA here is from genome assembly GCA_964536535.1 of uncultured Fusobacteriaceae bacterium. GTDB lineage: Bacteria > Fusobacteriota > Fusobacteriia > Fusobacteriales > Fusobacteriaceae > CAZFBB01. The sequence continues at coordinate 39,650 of CAZHXU010000004.1, read as the reverse complement.
ACAATTCAACACCAAAGTTTTGTGCACCTGCAATAGTATTTGGATTTGGAGAGATAACATTTCCTGACTTTCCTCCACCAATCATAGCTAATAATATAGACATTTTCGAAAGTCCTAATCTTTTTCCTACTGCTAAAGCTATTGGAGAAACAGTTATAACTGCTACGTCAACAAATACTCCAACTGCTGTTAATATCATTGTTGCAAGAGCTAATGCTAATAATGCTCTTTTTTCTCCAAGTTTATCAATGATACTTTCTGCTATTTTTCCTGCTGCACCTGACTCAATAAGCACACCTGCTAAAACTCCTGCTGTTAATATTCTAAGTACTGCTGGAGTGATTCCTTTTGCTCCATTAACCATTAAATTTACTGTTTCTGGTAAAGAAGCTCCGCCTAATAGTCCACCAACTAAAGCACCTAAAATCAAACTATAAGCTGGCTGATTTTTTTTGATAATTAAAAAGATTGCTAAAGCTAATCCAATAACTGCACCTAATGCTGATACTTGCATAATACTTCCTCCTTTAAATGTGTGTTCTTTTATTTACTATATTTTTTTTGGCAAATTTGAATAAGTCTGAAAACTTCTTCTGTATTTTTTTCAACAAATAATTTTGCTCTATCATAGGCCATAGCATCTGCTAAAGAAATAGGGTAATTTATTGTTGAAAAAAGTGCATTAATTCCATAATTATGAACTTCTGTTGCGTCATCTGCAATACAACCAGCTAAACCTATACATGGAACATTATGTTTTTTTGCTAATTTAGAAACTCCTGTAGGAGCTTTACCCATTACAGATTGAAAATCGATACGACCTTCACCAGTTATTACAAAATCTGCATCTTTTATGTACTCTTCTACCCCAACAGCTTCCAGTACTATGTCGATTCCCGGTTTAAGAGTAGCATTTAAGAATGCAACAAATCCTCCACCAAGTCCGCCAGCAGCACCTGCTCCAGCAAGATTTTTTATATCTTTTCCTTCTGACTCAAGTATAAAATCAGAAAATTTTTCTAAATTTTTATCAAGGTCTAAAATCATTTGATCATCTGCACCTTTTTGTCTAGAATAAACATGTGCAGCTCCTCTTTCACCATAAAATGGATTATCAACGTCGCAAGCTACTAAAAAAGTAGACTCTTCTATACCTTCTATTATATCTGATTTATCAACTCTAGCAACTTTTGATAATAGTTGTCCACAACCAGTTTCTAATTGTTTTCCTTCTTTATCATAAAATTTATATCCAAGTGCCTGTAACATTCCCATACCTGCATCGTTAGTTGCACTTCCACCAATTCCTACAATAAATTCTCTACAACCTCTTTTTAAAGCGTCAGCTATTAACTGACCAGTTCCAAAAGTAGTTGTTAACATTGGATTACGTTCTTCTCTTTTGATTAGAGGCAGACCAGAAGCAGTAGCCATTTCGATAACAGCTCTTTTCCCATCTCCAAGTATTCCATATTTTGCATCTACACTATTCATAAGAGGACCATTAACAGTTACGTTAACAAACTCGCCATTAGTACCTCTAACTAAAGCTTCTACTGTTCCTTCTCCCCCATCAGCTATAGGTAACTTAACAACAGTTGAGTTGTCATACACTTTATTAATCCCAGCTTCAACAGCTAATCCCAAATCTTCCGATGATAAACTTCCTTTAAAAGAATCCATTGCTACCACAACTCTCATAATATACCTCCAATTACTCTCTATTCTCTACTAAAAAAATAAACTTTGTACTAAATTTAAATATTTTGTTCGGTAATTTGTCTTACAATAGGATGATACTCCTATTTTTTAAAAATGTCAACAAAAAAATGTATGACAAATAATAAAATTAAGTTCATTGTAAAAAACCCTTATAAATACTGATATTTTAGTAGAAAATAAATAATTTTGAAAGTTATATTTTGACAATTATTCTATCAGGTATGACAACTTTTAGAAAGAGTTGTTAACAAATTATGAGATAAAGTATAATTTATACTTATTTAAGTATACAAAGGAGAAAGTGTAAATTTACATAAACATAGACTTTTATTACTTCAATATCCAATAAGAATATGGTAAAATAGTAAGAAGAAATAAATTTAGTAGGTGATTTTATGAACAAAAATATTATGAAGCTTCTTGAAGAAACAAGAAATCTAATTGACTACAAAAGTAGAATATTTATAATTAATACATTTGTGTTAGGAATTATTTTTATTATTATGAATTTTTTTACTGTAACAAAGTTCAATTTAGAAAATGTTGAAGAGTACCTTGGAAGAAATATCCAAGTAAAATTAGTATTAAAGGATATGCTTAGTGAAAGTACAGTTAAAAGTTATGAAGAAAAATTAATCACTCTTGAAAAAGTTGATTATCATTCATACAGTGCTAAAGAATTAGCTGTAAAAGATCTAGAAAAAAGAATGAATCTAGATTTTTCACAAAAAAACCCTTTAAAAAATACTATGACTATCTATACTAGGGATATAAATAGTGTAGAAGAAGTAAAAGAAGTAATAAATAGTATTAATGATCCAAATGTAGTTGAAAAAATACTATTTAACGAAGAATTAGTTGGAAAATTAATTAATGCAAAAGTTACTATGAGAAAATTAAAAAATGAAATAGTAATCTTTTTTACAGTTCCATTATTTGTCTTTATTTTTCTAATTTTTAAACTTAACTTTATCAATTACGAAGAAGAACTTATGAAAAAATATTTGAATGCAGAAAAAAATGGTTATGTAATATCACCATATTTTCTTAAAAAAGCTTTTAATATCTTTTTAGGGTGGGCAATAGCTTATGTTATATTTGGATTCTTTTATGGTAGTGCAGAAAAATTATTATATGGACTAAATACTAGTTTTAATATTATATTATTTGAAAACTTACCAAAAAGCATGTTTATATATCAACTTATAATTTCCCTAATAATACTTTTATTCTCAGGTTTATTTATAAGAACTAAAGGAATAAAAGGGGGTAGAAAATGAGAAGAATAGTTTATACTTTTCTTCTTTTAAACTTTTTTGCTTTTGGAGATCAAGTTGACGAAATGAGAAATAAAGTTGATAAGATAGAGCAGAATATAAAGCAAAATGAGAAGAATATAAGCAGTGCAAAAGCTCAAGAAAAATCATTGATTAACCAAATAGACAAAATAGAACAAGAATTAAATACTATAAAAAAAAGTTATTATGAAATAGAGAGAAAATACCAAACTATTACTAAAAATGTAAATTATGCAGAAAAAAATTTAGAAGTAATAGACAAAGAAATATATGATGCAACTATATATTTTGATGATACACTACAAAACTACGAAGAATATATTTACTTAAATAAAACTAATTTATTTTTGGATGAATACAATATAGATAATTATTTTGAATCGGAAGAAATGAAAGCAGTTTTGGCAGAAGCATATTATACAATTGAAAATATTAGTTCTGTAAAATCAGAAATTAGAGAGATAAAAGATGAAATTTCTAGTGAAAAAACTCAGATTTCAGAATTAAGAAGAGATCTTGCTAATAAAAAAGCTGAGATAGAAAGTAAAAAAAGAGAACAAGATAGACTTATAAAAAAACTTAAAGATAATCAAGCATATTTTAAAAATCAAATTAACAAACTTAAAAAAGAAAAATTACAAGTAGAAAAAGATATAGAAAACATAATCAAAGAAAGAGCAAGGATTTCGGGAGAATATAATACTAGCCTTATACTTAAAGAACTTGGTTTCATAAACAAACCACTTGATGGAACTATAATAATAAATTATGGTCAAAGTAAAACAGAAGGTGTAGTATCAAGTGCTATGGAGATAAAAGGTACTTTGGGCGCAAGAATAAAAGCTGCTAATAAAGGTGAAGTTATATATGTAGGAAAACTTAATAACTTAGGAAATGTAATTATGGTTAACCACGGATATAACTTAATTACTATTTATGGAAATCTTATATCTTCATATGTAACAGTTGGAGATGTAGTAAGTAAAGGTCAATCTATAGGAGTACTTGGATTCTCTACATCTAGAGAACCTATATTATATTTTGAAACAAGACTTGGAACAAAGAGTGTAGATCCGAGAATATTTATGCAAAAATAACAGGGGGAAGAAATGAAGATTTTGATAATACTAGCAATTATACTGATTATAGTAGCTTTGGGAATAATCTTTTATATGAATAAAAATAAAAAAACTATAGAAGGAAAAGGAGAAGAGATAGAAAAAAGCTTGGAAGAAAAGGTAAAAAAACTCCTTGAAGCAAGAGGTTATAAAGTTTATAACAAGAAAAAATCTAGTTACAATCTTGTTTATAACAAAAGAATAGCAGAAGTAAGATTAGAAGAAGTTATAAAAGTTAAAAAAGCAGGAAAAAAATACCTATTAATAATAAACAATGATGATGAAAAATTTACTCAAAATAAAAGTCTTAGAAAAAAAGTTTTGGAGTTTAGTTATTCATCTATGGTAAAAGGTCTTTGTATAGTTAATACAAAAGATAAAAGTATAGACACAGTTAGTTTTTATAATAAAAAAGAGAAGGAATTAGCTAGATGGGTACAAAGTCTTCTTGTAATAGTAACAGTGTTACTAACATTAAATGTCTTTTTCCTTTTGGCTTTCTTATTTAAAGCATAGGGGTAATATATGAAAAGGGTTGTAATAATTTATAACAAAACTAAAGATGAAGCAATTAAATTTTATGGGAAAAGTAAAGAATACCTTAGGAAGAAAGGGGTAGAAGTCCTAAGCAGTAAAAATATAAATAAAGCCGATTTTTTAGTTGTAATTGGTGGAGATGGAACACTGCTTGGTGCTAGTCAAAGAGTTATTGGCAATAATATTCCTATAATTGCAATAAACCTTGGAAGTTTGGGATTTTTAACAGAAACAAAAAAAGAAGAAGCTTTTGAAACTTTTGATAGAGTTTTGGAAGGTGATTTTGAGTGTGAAGAAAGAAAGTTTTTAGAAGTAGTTATAGACGATCAGAAAGTATATGGTTTAAATGATGTAGTACTTTCAAAAGGTGGAGTAAATGTGAGAATGGTTACTCTTAATCTTTATGCAGATAAAGAATATGTAAGTACATATAGAGCCGATGGAATTATTGTTTCGAGTCCTACAGGTTCTACTGCTTATTCTCTGTCAGCAGGTGGTCCTATAATTATGCCAAAGCTTAATGCAATGTCTATTACACCTATTGCACCACATACATTAAGTGCAAGACCAATAATAATGGACGGAAAAAAACATATTACTTTTGAAGTTGTAGATAAAGATAGAGAATTACAATTAATGATTGATGGTCAGAGAACTTTTTCTATAAGAGAAGAGAATAGTGTAGAGATAACTATGTCTGAAATAGGAATATATTTAGTTAAACCAAAAAATAGAAATTATTATTCTGTACTTAGAGAAAAGTTGAGATGGGGAGATAAATTATGCTAAGAGAGTTACAAATTGAAAATTTGGCGATTATAGAGCATTTAGATTTAGAGTTTCAAGATAAATTAGTGTGTTTAACAGGTGAAACAGGTGCGGGAAAATCTATTATACTTAATGGTATAAACTTGTTAATAGGTGAAAAAGCATATAAAGAAATGATAAGAGATGGCTGTGATTATCTAGAAGCTCAAGGTGTTTTTGAGATAAACGAAAGTCAAATGAAAAACCTTATTGATATGGGAATTGAAGTAGAAGAAGGAGAAATAATTGTTAGAAGAAGGTTTGAAGTAAGTGGACGTGGAAAAGCTTTTGTAAATGGAAGAAGAGTACCACTTAGTTCATTAAAGGAGATTATGGGGACTTTGGTTGACCTTGTGGGGCAACATAGTCATCAGCTTCTACTCAACAAAAACTACCATATTAATTTGATTGATAAATTCCTTGATGAAAAAGGAGAAAAGATAAAAGTAGAAATAGAAGAAATAGTAAATGAATATCATAAAATTCATAAAAATCTTGTTAAAATAGAAGAGATAAAAGCAGAAATGCTTGAAAAAAAGGAATTATATGAGTTTCAATTAAAAGATATAGAAGAAGTAAATTTGATAGAAGGCGAAGATGTTGATTTAGAAGACGAATATAAAAAGTTATTTAATGCAGGAAAGATACAAGAAAATCTTTCAAGTAGTCAATATTCACTTCGTGAAAGTGAAATAAGCATAATGACTCAATTATCTCAAATGAGAAAAAATATTGAGTATATATCAAAATATGGAAAAGAATTTGAAAATTTATATGAAAAAATTGATAAGGTGTATTATGAAGTAGAAGATATAGCTTATGTAATAGACGACTTGTTATCAGACGTAGATAGTGACGAACACAGATTAAATTCTATAGTTGATAGACTTGATAAAATAAATAGTCTTAAGAAAAAATATGGTTTTACTATTCAAGAAATACTAGAATATAAACAGGAGATAGAAGAAAAATTAGGAGTATTAAAAAATAATTCATTTGAAGAAGAAGAATTAAAAGAAAAATTAGAAAAATTAAGAAATGAATATGATACTAAAGCTAATGAACTTCATATTGAAAGAAAAAAAGTATCAGAAAATATAGAAAACATGCTTCATGATGAGTTAGCTGACTTAAATATGGCTAGTGCAAGATTTAAAGTTAATTTTGAAGAAGAGGGAAAACTGAATAAGAACGGTAAAGATATAATAGAGTTTTTAATTGCAACTAATGTTGGACAAGATTTTAAACCTCTAACTAAAATAGTATCTGGAGGAGAAGTTAGTAGAATAATGTTAGCATTAAAAGCTATATTCTCCAAAGTAGATAATATTCCTATTTTAATATTTGATGAAATAGATACTGGAGTTGGTGGAGAAACAGTTAGAAAAATTGCTAAAAAATTGAAAGAAATTGGAAATAATGCACAAGTTATGTGTATTACACATTCACCAGCAATAGCTGCAAAAGCAAAACAACAATTTTATATAGAAAAAAATGTAAAAGAAGAAAAAACAGTAACAACAGTTGTGGAATTAACTGAAGAAGAGAGAATAAATGAAATAGGACGTATGTTAGCAGGTGACAATATGTCTGACTCAGTTCTACTTCATGCTAAGGAGCTCTTAAAGGAGGATTAAGATGTCTAGGGTAGTTTATGAAGAGATTATGAATGATGCAATTAAAGTTACTAGTAAAAAGATACTTAATGAAGAACCTCAAATTATTAAGGGGGCTGAACTACTTAGTCCTATTAGAGTTGAAGAATTTAATACTATATTAGGTATAGTAGGAGATATTAGTGGGCAAATAATATTTGGATTTTCTAGCGGAACACCAGGAGAAATAGTAAGTAAGATGCTTCGTAGACAAGTAGAAGAAGATTCAGAATTATGCCTAAGTGGAATAGCTGAGTTTGCAAATATTTTGTCGGGAAATGCAGTTACTGAATTATTTGAAGAAACTGGCGGAAAGATAGACATAACACCACCTTCTATAGTAACAGGAAAAGAAGTAACACTCTCGACTACTATAAAAGATATATCTGTTTATGAATTAGCATATGAAACTATAGGAAAAGTGAAAGTATATATAGCAATTAAGGAATTAGAAGAAAAGTAGGAGGGGTAAAATGAACGTTGAATATATAAATCCATTTACACAAGCTACCTTTGAAGTACTTAATCAATTTGGCACTTTTGATCCCAAATTGGGTAAACCTTTTGTAAAAGAAGACGCTCTTACTAGCGTAGGAGTTGCTGTGGTAGTGGGTATAATTGGTCAGATAAAAGGGCAAGTAGTTTATTCAATAACAGAAGATACAGCTAAAAAAGTGGCAAGCGCAATGATGATGGGAATGCCAGTAGAAGAATTTGATGAAATGGCAAAATCAGCTGTATCAGAACTTAGTAACATGATAAGTGGGCATGCAAGTACTGCAATAGCAGGAAAAGGTCTAGAAATCGACATAGCACCTCCAACACTTATAACTGGTGAAGATGTAAAAATAACATCAAATGTAAAAAAGACAGTAGCAATACCTATTACAACTAGTGTTGGTGTAATAGAAATAAATGTATCTCTGGAGTAGAATGATGACAAAAAATAAAATATTGATAGATGAGTTTTTGGAAGAAATTAGAAAAAAAGAGATTAATACAAATACTTATGAAGCTTATAAACAAGATTTGGAAACTCTTTATGAATACACAGGAGAAAAAAATCTTTTGGAGCAAAATAGGGATTTTGTAAATGAATATATTGAATATTTAAAATTAAACTTTGGTGAAAGTAGTGTATATAGAAAAATAGCTAGTTTAAAGTTATTTTATAAAAAACTATTTGAACTTGGGAAAATAGAAAAATTAATAGTAGATGACATTAAACAAAGTAAAAAAATGATAAATCTACCTGAAGTTATATCTGAAGATGAGTTAGAAAAAGTACTTGAAGTAATAGAAAATGACCCTAAGGGAAAAAGAGATAAATTACTTGTAAAACTTATGTATGAAACAGGTATAAAACTTATAGAAGCACTTAACCTTGAGAAAAGATCTATAGGGAATGGTGTTATTAATTTGGAAAAAGGAAATAAAAAACATATAATTAAAATTAGTAGTGAATTAAAAGAAGAATTTAATAAATTCTTTTTGGAAGATATATGCGGAGAAAAAAAAGTCTTTGAAGGTTTGACTAGACAGACTTTTTCTGCAAGAGTAAAAAAATATGGAAAAAAAGCTAAACTTGAAAAGTCCCTAAATCCTTTTAAACTTAAAGGAAGTGCTATCTATAATTTTATAGAAGAAGGAGTTAGTATAAAAGAGCTAAAAGATAGGCTTGATTATACTAATATTGGCATGAGTGGAATATATCTTGTTAGAAACAAAAGTGATATAAAAAAAATCTATGATAAAATAGCTATAGGAGATTGGAATGTTTCAGAAAATATTTGAACACTTAGGTCCTAAATACGATAAAGTTAGAGATAACTTGAAAAATGGAAAATTAGTAGAAGCTTTTGAAGAATGTAAAGAGCTTTCTGGAGTAGAAGGAAAAGTACTAGAAGGGATGATACTAATTTTGCTTAAGAAATACAACAAAGCAATAGGAGTACTTACTGGAGTAGAAGTAGAAGATTTATCTATGATTTCAAAAGATATATATTTTGAATTGTTAGGTTTGTGTTACTACGAAGAAAAAAATCATCTAGAAGCAGCCAAAAACTTTATGAAAGCATTAGAAATTAATAATGAAAATTTTTATGCTAAGTATAATTTGTCTAATATTTATTTGTTGAAAAAAGACTATAAAAAAGCCTATGAATATTTATTAGAATTGGAAAAATTAGAACCTCAAAATGACTCCATTAAGAAAAATATAGAATTATTGGAGAAATTTATATAAGTAAAACTAAATACTAATTTAAATATGAAAATTAACGGCTTATTTTTTAAAAATAGTCGTTTTTTTATTTTCGTATTAAGAAAAAAAGAATATGTGTATAAATTTTAAATATTTTAAGAGTTTAAAAGTTAAATATAAAAAGAAAATAAAAATGCCTGTATTTTGTTAAATTGCGTTGACAGATAAGTAGATTTCATATATACTTTTCATAAGTAAAATTTGTAGAATTGTATAATGTAGTAGTAAAATGTAGTAATGTAGAACGGTAGAGAGAAATTTATTTCTGTCGTAACCTCAATTGTTTTGAGGCTTTTTTACGTACATTAAAAGTAGCATAGGAGGAAAGTAGTATGGTAAAAAATGTAGTTAAAATGGTAGGAATTGTTGTACTTTCGGCGTTTATAGTAGCTTGTGGTAAAGAAGAGAGCAAAATAAACATAGGAATAACACAAATTGTGGAACATCCAGCCTTAGATGCAGCAAGAGAAGGATTTGTAGAAGTTATTATGGCCAGTGAATTTGCAGACAAAGTAGAATTTGAAAATAGATCTGCTCAAGGTGATATGAGTATCGCACAGAATATTGCTCAAGGATTTGTGCAAGATAAAAAAGATATGATACTTGCAATAGCAACACCTACAGCACAAGCTAGTTATAATGCAACTAAAGAAATACCTATACTTATAACAGCAGTTACAGATCCAGTAGCAGCTGGATTAGTGGGAGAAAATATTAGCGGGACAAGTGATGCAACACCTATAGAAAAACAATTTGAATTGTTAAAAAGTTTAATACCTGATGCAAAAAGAGTAGGGATTATATATAATATAGGTGAACAAAATTCGGGAATCCAAGTAGAAAATGCACAGAATGTAGCTGGGAAGTTTGGGTTGGAAGTAGAAGTGGTTGGAGTGAGTAACGTAAATGAAGTTTCTCAAGGTTTAGATAATTTACTTTTAAAAGTAGATGTTTTGTATACTCCAGCAGATAACCTTGTAGCATCAGCTATGCCACTTATTGTTGATAAAGCTAATAATGCAGGTAAAGGAATAATCGGTGCGGAAAAAGCTCATGTAGAAGCAGGAGCTTTAGCTACAGAAGGTATTGATTATCATAAACTAGGAAAACAAACGGGAGAAATTGCTCTTGAAGTATTAAGAGGAAAAAAAGTAAGTGATTTTGAAATAAAAACACTTGAAGATACTGAACTTATTATAAATAGTAGTAGTGCAGAAAATTTAGGAATAAATATTCCTAATGAAATTAGAGAAAAAGCGAAAGTAATTTAGTATAGGGGGAAAGCTTGTGATAACGATTTTGCTAGGAAGTATAGAACAAGGGTTAATTTTTGCATTGATGGTTTTGGGTGTTTACATAACATATAAAATACTAGATTTTCCAGATTTATCAGTAGATGGGTCATTTCCTTTGGGAGCATCTGTGGTAGCAATACTTTTGACAAAAGGATATAATCCTATATTTGCATTGTTTGTTGCTTCAATAGCGGGAGGTTTAGCAGGTCTTTTTACAGGCTTTATACATGTGCACTTTAAAATAAGAGATTTGTTATCGGGAATACTAACAATGACAGCTCTTTATAGTATTAACCTTAGAATAATGGGAACATCAAATATACACCTTTTTAATGTAAAACATTTGTTTAACAAATATTCTATATTAGAAAATCCAAAGTATAATTCTATTTTAATCATCTTTATAATACTTGTTTTAACAAAGATATTATTAGATTTTTTATTAAAAACAGAGTTTGGTTTTGCACTAAGAGCTCTTGGTGATAATGAAAAATTAGTTGTAGCTCTTGGAGTAAATGAAAAAACTTTGAAAATAATAGGTCTTATGATTAGTAATGCTTTAGTTGCCCTTGCGGGAGGAGTATTAGCACAAAATCAAGGTTTTGCAGATGTTGGAATGGGAACAGGAATAATAGTTGCTGGATTAGCTAGTATAATCCTTGGGGAAGGTGTATTTAAAAAAATAAAAGGAATGAAAATGACTACTATAGTTGTTATAGGAAGTATAATATATAGATTAACTATTTCATTTGCATTAAAATATGGATTTAAAGCAACAGACTTAAAACTTATTACTGCCCTTATAGTAATAGCAATATTAGCACCTAAGGGGAAATTACTTGTAAGGAAAGGGGAGTAAGATGGTAGAAGTAAAAGGAGTAGCGAAAAAGTTCATAACAATAGGACAAGAAAAAATTGTTTTTGATGGGTTAGATTTGCATATAAATGATGGTGATTTTGTATCTATTATAGGAAGTAATGGTGCTGGAAAATCTACGTTGATGAATTTAATTATAGGAAATTTAGCTCCTGATAGAGGAAGCATATTTATAGATAAAGATAATATAACAAAAGTAGATGCTCATAAAAGAGCTAGATTTATCTCTAAAGTATATCAAAATCCAACTTTTGGAACAGCTCCTTCAATGACAATTGAAGAAAATTTAGCAATGGCTGAAAATAAAGGGAATAATTTTGGGCTTAGATTTGGACTTAAAAAAGGAGCAACAGCTAGATATAAAAAAATACTAGCAACATTAGGCTTAGGTCTTGAAAACCAACTTGATACACCAGTAGGTTCTTTATCTGGAGGACAAAGGCAAAGTTTGTCACTAATAATGGCAACTATGAAAAAGCCTAAAGTTTTACTTTTAGATGAGCATACAGCAGCTCTTGATCCTAAAACACAGATGATGATTATGAAAAAAACAAAAGAGATAGTTGAGAGAGATAAATTAACAACACTTATGATTACTCATAACCTTCAAGATGCTATTGATTATGGAAATCGACTTATTATGCTTCATAATAAAGAGATTATTTTGGATGTTTCTGGTAAAGAAAAAGAAGGATTAACAATAGAAAAACTTCTTGATGTGTTTAATAAAAAAGATAATCATGCAATAAGTGAAAATATGATATTTGTTTAATAAATAAAAAAGTTTAGCTATTTATAGTTGAACTTTTTTTCTTTGATTAGGAAAGGGTTTAACTGAAATATTAAAAGTTATTTTATGAAAGCAGAAAAAAAGCTGATTTAAATTAATAAATCAGCTTTTTAATTAAATTAGTTTTTATCATCTGTTGAATCACAATCACAACTTTCACAGTTGCACTTATGCTCTTTTTCATGATCAGAATGGCAATCACAATCAGTATTGTTAGAAGAATCTAGAGGAACATTATCTTCTTTTTCTTCTTCAGTAGTTTTTACAAATTTTTCTGGATTTTCAATTCTTTCTTTTGCACTAGTACAAAGAGAATCGAAACCTTCTTGAAGTCTTTCAAAATATCTTTGTTTCATTAAACCAACAGTAAATCCTGAAAATTCTTTTTTAACAATTAATTTAGTTGTATTTTCATCTATTTCTTCTAATAGGAAAGAGTGTTTTCCATGACAACCAAAAGGCATAATTATTTTACCCTTCCAAGAAACGACTTTTTCAGCGTCATATTCAGTGATTATAGCATTGTACATAAGAGGACCAAGTTTTTCACTTACGAAAAAACCTCTGACTTTTTGTCCAACTTTATTTATATCTATTTCTTTAGACCTAATTCCTAAAAAATAAGTACTCCATTCGTGGTATGTATAAAAATCTGTAATAAAATTCCAAACTTCTTTTTTACTTTTATTTATTACAATTTCTGAAGTGATAACTTTTTTCATTGTGCCTCCTAATTTTTTACTGCTCTACTTCCAATAATTACACCTACATCATTTGTAGAAGTAAGACTATCACGTAGTTTGATTTTGATCCAAAACTTTTCAGTTTCTAATGGTCTAATTGAAACTTCAGTATCCATAACATCTATAGCATTATTTATACTGTTAACTTTTGCTAATTCAGGAGTAAGTTTTGCATGTGAAACGTTATTTACTCTTCTATCCATAGCAACTGTATTTCCTTCACCGTCATAAACAAATAAGTCTATATCAAGAGCATTATCATCTCCTGCAGCAATAATAACATACTCAAATCCTTTAAATAATGTGGCTCTAACTAAATATTCATCTCCATTTTTAATTCTTTGAGTATATCCACTAAACCATTTGTTATTATATTTTGTTGTTGCAACAATTTCATCTGGTTGCTTTAATTGTTTTGCAGTTCTTACAACATATGTCCAATAATTTGGCTGCGCTTCAAAAAGTTTTGCAGCATTTTTGATACTACCTTCTCCTTGTGAAAAGATAGAAAATGTTAAAATCATAAATAAAATTACCTTAAATTTCATTTGCACCTCCTATAGAACCCAATAAAGTTATAGGATATTATGATAAAAAAGTCAAGAGATTCCTTTAATATTAATAAGTTATGATGTTTTGAAATGAGTTTAAATTTCAAAATTCAGAACACTTTTTGCAATAATATCAGTGATTATAGAGTAGGTTTTATTATTCAGATTTTAGTTGAACTTTTGAAGTGATTATAGATATAAATATAGGTAGGGCTTGGAGTAGAAGGTATATAAAAAGAAAAATCAGATTAAATTTTGGAAAGAAGAAGTTATATTTTAGTTTTATTTATTATTAAAACTTAGAGATAAAAAAGATAATTTTAAAATATCTTTAAAGAAAAGAATTTTTAATAAAAAATAATTATTTTGATATTTATAGACTCAGGTTCAATTGAAAAAAATGCCACTTTATGATATACTTTACATTGGCTTATTATTGAAAAAAGAGGGGGATAAAATGAAAATTTGCAGTTTTTTAAAATCTTCTACTCTCGACTTCCCAAGCAAAATAGTATCAGTAATATTTCTTGGTGGTTGCAATATAAGTTGTGAATATTGCCATAACAAAGAACTTATAAATCCAAAGGATTTAGAGGAAGTTATAGATAAAGAAGAATTGATAAAATTTCTTATAAAAAGAAAAAATATCTTAGATGGCATATGCATAAGTGGGGGAGAAGCAACACTTCACGGGCATAAATTAATATCTTTATTAAAAGAGATTAAAGAAAGAGTTTCTCATAAGTTTCTTATAAAACTAGATACTAATGGAACTAACCTTGAGATTCTTAAGGAAGGACTAATTTATCTTGATTATGTAGCTGTTGATTATAAAAGTTATGATTATAAAAAAAATCTGGGTATAGACAAAAATAAAGTTTTAGAAACTATCTCTTTTTTAAGAGAAAATACTACTGACTATGAAGTACGCCTTACTATGTATCCACCCTATATAAAAAAAGAAGATATAGATAAAATCATAAAAGATTTGGCTGGTGTAAAAACTATATATCTACAGGAGTACAAAAGGGTAGAAGGTGGACAAGAAAAAAACTATACTTTAGATGAATTAAAAGAGATAAGAAATAAATTTATAGATAAAGGTTTTGAGTGTGAGATAAGATGTTAAACTTTAGAAAAATTGATTTTTCAAGTGTAAAAGACTTTGAAATTATGGAAAAATGGGATAATAGTAAAGATTCATATCTTTTTAGACCTAATTTTCATGAAAAAGCCCTTGAAGATGTAAGAGCAATGGATTTGTGGAAAAATGCCTATAAGAGTGCTAGTATTATCTACATGATAGAATTAGACGGTAGAGTAGTAGGGAAAATATCTTATAGATTAGGTTTTCCTCATTTGGTAAAAAAGAATAAAAACCGAGCTTGGATAGATATAATTATTGGTGAAGAAGAAGCAAGGGGAAAAAAGATAGGTTTAAAAGCTTTGGAGTTTTTGGAATCAGAGATGAAAAAAGCTAATGTTAAAGAAGTAGAATTAGGTGTTTTTGAGTTTAATGAAAGAGCACAAAAACTATATGAAAAAATGGGATACAAAGTAGTAGAAGTAAGAGAAAAAACTACTTTTTATAATGGAATTTGGTATAAAGATATAAGAATGGAAAAGGTATTATAATGAAGGATAAAAAGATATATATTGCACCAATAGCAGGTGTAACAGATTATACATATAGAAGAATAATGGCTGATTTTGGACCAGATAGAATGTACACAGAAATGGTAAGTGCTAATGCTGTTAGTATGGCAAATAAAAAAACAGTAGATATTATGTTAAAACTACTTCCTAATGATGCTGTACAAATATTTGGTAAAGATATTGAATTAATGAGGAAAACTGCTTTGTATGTAGAAGGTTTAGGAGTAAAAAACATAGATGTAAATATGGGGTGCCCTATGCCAAAAATTACTAAAAATGGTTATGGAGCTGCATTACTTCAAGATCCAGAACATGCAAAAATATTAATGACTGAACTTAGAAGTTCTTTAAAGGATGAAACAAACTTAAGTATGAAGATACGTATAGGTTATGGGGAGCATAAAAATCCATTATTAATGGCTAAAATAGCTGAAGAGTTGGCTCTTAGTCATATAACTATCCACGGACGAACGAGAGAGCAGATGTATAGTGGAGTAGCTGACTGGGATATAATTGGAGAGATAAAAAGTAAAATAAATATACCTGTAATTGGTAATGGAGATATATTTAGTGCAGAAGATGCTATAAAAAGAATAAAAGAAACTAATGTTGACGGCATAATGTTAGCTAGGGGAATATTTGGAAATCCTTGGCTTATTGGTCAGATAAAAGACGCCATAGAAGGAAAAAGTGTAAAAGAAGTAAGTTCTATGGATAGGATAGACATGGCTATTAAACATATAAAATATGCTAGAGAAGACAGACCAGACAAAAAGTTTAATTTTGAAGTGAGAAAACACCTTTGTTGGTATATAAAAGGTCTTAAAAATGCAACAAAATTTAAGAATGATATAAATAAAATCGAAGATTATGATGAATTAATAACTATTTTTGAGAAATTACGTGAATACAACTTGTAGAGAGGGGCTTATGGGAACTAAAAAAGAAACGCCATTAATGACACAATATAAAGAGATAAAAGGACAATATGAAGATGCAGTTTTATTTTTTAGACTGGGTGATTTTTATGAGATGTTCTTTGATGATGCTGTAATAGTATCAAAAGAATTAGGGCTTACTCTTACATCAAGAAATAAAGAAAAAGGTGTAGATATTCCTATGGCAGGAGTACCTTATCATTCAAGTGCTAATTATATTAGTAAACTAGTTCAAAAAGGGTATAAAGTAGCTATAGCGGAGCAAGTAGAAGACCCTAAAGAAGCAAAAGGTATAGTAAAAAGAGAAGTAGTAAAAGTAGTAACACCTGGTACAGTTATAGATACAGATTATTTAGATGAAAAAAGCAATAACTATTTATTAGGGATGACTATATCTAGAGTAAAGGGAGCAATAGCTTATTTAGATATTACTACTGGAGAATTTAGAACTACAGAAGTAATAGATGAAAATCCTATAGAAAAACTTATTAATGAAATTAATAAAATTAGTCCACAAGAGATAATAATAGACCAAAGTTCCTATGAAAAAGTTAGGGAAAAATTGGATGCTTATATAAAAATATCTGAGATAGCCCTTAACATAGTTAAAAAACCACAAAAATCAGTGGAATTTTTATGTGAATATTTTGGAGTAGTTAGTTTAGAAAGTTTTGGATTATTAAAAAGAGATGAGAGTATAAAAGTAAGTGCTATGACACTTGAATATGTTCTTGAACTACATAAATACAAAGAGATTCCAGTAAATAAACTATCATACTTAAATAAAGATGAGTATATGGAACTTAATCTTGCTACACAAAAAAACCTGGAATTAGTAGAAAATCCTAGGGAAAAAACAAGCCACGGTACACTATTATGGGTGCTTGATTATTGTAAAACTAGCATGGGTACAAGATATCTTAAACATATGATAAAAAATCCATTACTTAATTTAGAAGAGATAAAAAAAAGACAAGAAGATATAGCTTATTTTATAGATGATATTTTGGTAAGAGAAGAGATAAAAGAAAAATTAAAAAATATCTATGATATAGAAAGATTAATAGGGAAAATAATACTTGGAACTGAAAATGGAAGAGACTTGGTAGCTCTAAAAAAATCAGTCTACAATGTATTAGAAATCTTGCATATTTTGGGGAAAAAGATATTTCATGCCGATAGAGATACTCTTATTGATCTATATAACCTCATTGACAAATCAATAGTAGAAGAACCACCATTTTCTATACGTGAAGGAAATATGATAAAAAGAGCTTATCATAGTGAGTTGGATGAACTTCATAAAATATCAAAATCAGGAAAAGATTATCTTTTAGAGTTAGAGGGTAGAGAAAGGGAAAGAACAGGTATAAAAACTTTAAAGGTGAAATACAATAAAGTTTTTGGTTATTTTATAGAAGTAACAAAATCAAATATATCTTTAGTACCAGATGATTATACAAGAAAACAAACTCTTGCTAATGCTGAAAGGTATATAACACCTGAACTTAAAGATTATGAGAGTAAAATCTTAAATGCAAAAGACAAAATAGAAGGTCTTGAGTATGATTTATTTAAAGAGATAAGTGGACAAATTAAAAAAGAAGAAAAAACACTGCAAGAGATAGCTAGTGGTATAGCATATTTAGATTGTATAATTTCTTTTGCTCAAGTAGCAATAGATAATAATTATATAAAACCAGAATTAACTGAAGAATTTAGTCTTTCTATAGAAGAAGGAAGACATGCTATAGTTGAAAAACTTATTGGTCAAGAAGAGTATGTAAAAAACTCAGTTGTATTTGATGATAAAGAACGTATTATTATCCTTACTGGACCAAATATGGCAGGAAAATCAACATATATGAAACAAGTAGCTCTAATGATATTAATGGCTCAAATAGGGTCATATGTACCAGCAAAAAGTGCAACTATACCTATAGTAGATAAGATATTTACAAGGGTAGGAGCAAGTGATGACCTTGTAAGTGGGCAATCAACATTTATGGTAGAGATGAGTGAAGTGGCTAATATAGTTAATAATGCTACGGAAAAATCATTTATTATCTTAGATGAAGTAGGAAGAGGTACATCTACTTTTGATGGAATATCTATAGCTAGTGCTATTACTGAATATATAGATGAACATATAAAAGCAAAAACTATATTTGCAACACATTATCACGAACTTACTGATTTGGAAGAAAAACTTCAATATGCAGTTAACTTTAGAATAGAAGTACTTGAAGGTGAAAAAGAAGTAGTATTCTTGCGTGAGATAAAACGTGGTGGAGCAGATAAGAGTTATGGTATAGAAGTAGCTAGATTAGCTGGTTTGCCAAAAGAGATACTTAGAAAATCTAAAAAAACTCTTAAAAGGTTGGAAGAGAGACAAAAAACTATCGAAAAATCAGTTAAAGGAGAGCAACTGGCTCTATTTGGAACGAAGATAGTAGAAGCTGAAGTAGAAGAAGAGAGAGAGTATATAACAGAGGAACAACAAAAAATAGTTGATTTTGTTGAAGACCTCGATCTAAATAAATTGACTCCATTAGATGCTTTAATGGCTCTAGATAAGCTTAAGAAGATGTTGTAAGGAGTTTCCTTGGAGGTTATATGTTAAAAAATATAATGTACACTATACTTGCATTATTAGTTGCATTATTTATATACAATACTTATATAAAAGAAGATGAAATTATAGAAGTTAATATGAATAATGACATGCGTATGATAGGAGTAATGTACAATAAAGATGGTTATGTAGTAGAAGCAGATGAGCAAAAAGATGTGGAATCTGAGAATAAAACTTACTTAACTAAAGCTAGAGCATACTTTGAACATACTTTTATTAAAGGTAATGAAGGTGTATACGATAAAAATCGTAAAGAATTACTTTTAAAAGGTGAAGTATATGGAAAAAATGAAGAAAACTCTTGGGAGATATTTGGTGAAAAACTATATTATTTTGAAGAGCAAGATTTATTTGTAAGTGATTTGCCAGTAAAAGCTTTTAATGGAAATAGAAAACTTACTATTAGAGGGAATTATTTTGAGTCAGATAGTAATATTAGTAATTTATTATTAAGAGGTTCTGTATATGCTTATGATGATAATTATGATATTTATAGTGATAAAGCTTATTATAGTGACTCTACAGGGATACTCAATTTAGAAGGAAATGTAAGAGCAACTATGAAAGAAGGAGAAAGAGAAGGAAAAACTTTTTCTGAAGTGACTGGTTATTATCCAAAAGCTATATATGATACAAATACTGGAGTTTTGACTAGTAGTGGGAATAACGTTGTTTATTATGAAGGGTATGAAATAAAAGGTAATAGTCTTTTGTATGAACAAGAAAAGGGGATAATGACCCTTGAAGAAAATGTAGTAGTTAAAAAAGAAGATTTGGAAGTTAAGTTCCTTAGAGGTATTTTAAACCAAAATACTAATATATTAACTCTTTATGGAAGAGTTGAAGGAGAAAAAGAAGGATATAAATTTTATGGTGATAAAGCTTATATCAACATTCAAACGGAAGATATAGAAGTAGAAGGTAATGTAGAAGTAGTAGGAGAAAAAGAAAATATAGTAGCAAATAAAGCCTATTTTGAAAAAGCTAAAGATTTGTTAAAAATCTATGGTGAAGGAAAAAATGTAGTTTATACTAGTGGTGAAAGAAAATTTAGAGCAGATTATGCAGAATACTATAATAGTGAAAACAAATTATTAATTCCAGGAGAATTTGATTTTGAAGGTGTAGATGACCAAAAACAAAAATATACTGGTACAGGGAAAAACCTTATATTCTTTACAGATGCGGAAACAGGTACTTTAGATATTCCTTATATAGAAAGAGAAGATAATAATTTCTTAAAGGGAGTAAAGGGCATTTTCGATTTTTCTAAAGCCTATCATAGGTTAGAAGGGGAAGTGGTAGGCGCATATGGTGACTATGACTTAGAAAGTACAAATGTAGAGATAGACCAAAATAAAGAAATTGTCTATTTGAATGAAGAATTTGTAGCTAAAAATAGAATAGATGGAAGTGTAATTAGGGGAAAAAAAGGAATTGCAAATAATAAAAGCAAGATGTTAACTTCAGATAGTAAAAGTTACTATTCAAATAATGAAGTGAAAGCTAATGGAAACAATTTAGTTTATAACTTTGAAAGTGAAGAAGGTAGATTTGAAGGAGATGTTTATGCTTATAGTATAGAAAATGAAATGACTATTACTGGTAATAGAGCAACTTTTAAAAATGGAGACTATATTAATATATACGGAGATGTATTATTATCTCAAGGTGATTATCGTTCTAAAACAGACGAGATAAACTATAAAGAAAAAGAAGCTAAAGCTTATTTTCCAAAAGAAAATTATATGTGGTCTAACATAAATGACATAGAAACTAAGAGTTCAAAAGGTTATTATGACCTAAATGAAAGAATCTTTGTAGGAGACGAATACTGGGGTAGAAGTAATATATCTGAGAGCAAAAGTGACTATGTAGAATATTATGTAGATAAAGAGATGGCTATATTAAAAGGGAACGTAGAAGTAGAAGATAAAGAAATGGAGATGATTATTAAAACAGATGAACTTCATTACTTTAGAGCTACTGATTATGCTCTTAGCCCAGGTAAATTAAATATAATAAGAAATAATATATTACTTGAAGCAAGTAGTGGAAATTCAGACTTGAAAGCAAAAAGAATGGAGTTAAAAGATCCTGTACTTACAACAACTAATGGAGATAGAATAGTTGGAGATAGAATGTATGGAGATTATTTTAAAAACGAGTTTGATTTTGCTGGGAACATAGACGGAAAAGTATTTACTGTTAATGAAGCTCAGCTTAATGGATTAGAAGAAGTTGATTATGGAAACCCACTTAAGTTTAGTGGAAAACTTGCAAAAGTATATTTTGTAGAAGATGATAATGAAGAGTTTTTTGTAACTAGAAGTGAAATTAAAGATGAAAGTAAATTTTACTATAAAGACATGGTACTTGAAGGAGACTTTTTGGAAGCACAAGGATCAAGTCAAAAACTTTTTGCAAAGGGAAATTCTGTTATTACAGTACAAGAAATAAATAAGATTGGTGCTGAGAGTATTATCCTTGATATGACTACAGAAGAAGCGTACATGGAAGGAAATGTAACTATTACAAGTACTAGTCAAGAAGCTGGTGGAATAAATACAAGATCAGATAAAGCCTTTTTTAATAATAGTAAAAGCACTATAGATCTTGAAGGAAATATAGAAAGTTATAAGGGGAAAACAAAGTTTGTAGCAGATACTGGTGTTTTTGACCTTGAAAGTAATAAACTAGCAGGAAAAGGTAATATATTCTTGTCTATGGATTTTGAAACGGCTACAGAAGCAGATGATAGAAAAGAAAAAGAAGAAAAAGCAAAAGCAAAAATTGCAAAAGCTAAAGAAGAAGTAGATATTCCGAGTGAAATAACTAGTGAAATTGAATATCTTGAATTATTAAGACAATTTGAAGAAGTTATTATAGCTTGGCAGAGTAGTAATGAAGAATATATAAATTTGAATGGAGATATATTCCCTCCAAATTATGATGAACGAGATGTTTTTGTAAAACTAACAGCAAGTTATATACTTGATGAAACAAGTGAAAAAGTAGATTATTATATAAGAGTTTTTAAGGAAGATAAAAATTCATATCTTAATAAGTGGGTACTTGTAAATAAACCTATTTATAATCAAGATGAAAATAAAATAATAGTAGACTTTGGAGAAGATAAACCATATAATTTAAAGATATCTAATGTAAATGATGAAATCCTTAGTAAAGAAGGGGAAATAATTGCAGAAGATATATTAAATAAAGAATTTAAAATTACTTATTATTTGGAAGATATAAGTATTGAAAAGACTTTTGTATTCGTAGAAGAAAATATGAATATAGGAGTAAAAGAGGTAGAAGAAGAGGTGAAAGCTATTGAAGAGCATAGCAGCACATAATCTGCAAAAAGTGTACAATAAGAGAAAAGTTGTAGACGGGGTAAGTTTGGAAGTTAATAAAGGAGAGATTGTTGGTTTGCTTGGCCCAAATGGAGCTGGGAAAACAACAACTTTTTATATGATAACTGGTATAGTTAAACCAAATGGCGGAAATGTATATTATAATGAACAAGATATAACTTCTTATCCTATGCATAAAAGATCAAGGTTAGGAATAGGATATTTGGCTCAAGAACCATCTGTATTTAGGAACTTGAGTGTAGAAGATAATATAATGGCTATATTAGAGATGAGGAACCTTCCAAAGAATGTTAGAGTAGAAGAGAAGGATAAATTATTAGAAGAATTCAAATTAACTCATGTTTCAAAATCTCTTGGTTATGCATTATCTGGAGGAGAAAGAAGACGTATTGAGATAGCAAGAACTATAGCAAATAATCCAGACTTTATACTTCTTGATGAACCATTTGCTGGGGTAGATCCTATAGCTGTAGAAGATATTCAAAATATAGTTAGGTACCTTAAAGAAAGAGGTTTAGGAATACTAATCACTGACCATAGTGTAAGAGAGACTCTTAGTATAACTGAAAAAGCATATATTATGGCCAACGGAAAAGTACTAATACACGGTACTCCAAAAGAAATATCTGAAGATGAGCATGCTAGAAAAATCTATCTTGGACAGAACTTTAGATTAGATTAAAAATCTATTTTTTAAAATAAATATTACAATTTATTTTGATTATGTTTGACAAAAAAAATTAATTTATATATGATATAAAAAAGAGTAGGAGGAGCATCAAATGCTTACAGGTAATGAGATAAGAAGCCAATTTATCGAATTCTTTAAGGAGAAATTACATAAACACTATGAAAGTGCATCGTTAATTCCAGATGATGAGACGTTATTATTAACAGTTGCAGGAATGGTTCCATTTAAACCATTTTTCTTGGGACAAGCGGAAGCACCACATAGTAGAGTAACTACATATCAAAAATGTATAAGAACAAATGACCTTGACAATGTTGGAAGAACAGCAAGACATCATACTTTTTTTGAGATGTTAGGTAACTTCTCATTTGGAGATTATTTCAAAGAAGAATCGATAATGTGGTCTTGGGAGTTTGTAACAGAAGTATTAAAGTTAGACAAGGAAAAATTATGGATATCAGTTTATCAAGATGATGATGAAAGTGCTGAAATCTGGGAGAAAAAAATAGGTTTACCTGCAAATAGAATCGTTAGACTTGGGGCAGATGATAACTGGTGGTCAGCAGGACCAGTAGGTTCATGTGGGCCTTGTAGTGAAATTCATGTAGATCAAGGTGAAAGTTTTGGTTGTGGACCAGAATGTAAACTTGGGTGTGAATGTGATTCAGACAGATACCTAGAAATTTGGAACTTAGTATTTACTGAGTGGAATAGAAAAGAAGATGGAACATTAGAGCCACTTCCTAAAAAGAATATAGATACTGGAGCTGGTCTTGAAAGAGTAACAGCAATAGTTCAAGGAAAGAAAAACAATTATGAAACTGATTTGTTATTCCCTATATTAGAAGAAGCAGGTAGATTATGTAACGCAAAATATGGAGAAAATGCATCGAGTGATTTTTCATTAAAAGTAATAACTGATCATGCTAGAGCAGTTACATTCTTGATAGGTGACGGAGTTTTACCAGGAAATGAAGGTAGAGGTTATATATTAAGAAGAATATTAAGAAGAGCTGTAAGACACGGTAGATTACTGGGGAGAACAGAAGTTTTCTTAAATGAACTAGTAGATAAAGTAATTGAAATAATGAATGGTGCGTATCCAGACTTGGTAGAAAAGAAAGATTATATAAAAAAAATCGTTCTTATTGAAGAGGAAAAATTTAGCAAAACTTTAGATCAAGGAATGAAACTTGTAAATGAAGAGCTTAATAAACTAAAAGAAAATAATGAAGATAAACTAAATGCTGAAGTAGTATTTAAACTTCATGATACATACGGTTTCCCATATGAATTAACAGAAGAAATCTGTCATGAAAAAGGTATAAAAATATCTCGTGAAGAATATGAAGCAAAAATGAAAGAACACCAAGATAAAGCAAGAAATGCAAGAGAAGTTGTTAAAGAAAAGGGACAAGATGAGTTTATAGAAAAATTCTATGATAAATATGGAAAAACTATCTTTGAAGGATATGAAGAGACAGAAATTGATGCAGTAACTTATTCTGTAAGAGAATTAGACAATAAACTTGTTGAGTTAATCTTTGATAGAACTGTATTTTATGCTGAATCAGGAGGACAAGCTGCTGATTTTGGAGTTATAAAAACTGATGAGTTTGAAGGTAAAGTAATAGATGTTCAAAAACAAAAAGAAATCTTTATGCATAAAGTAGAAGTTATTAAAGGATCTATTAAAAAAGGTGATAAAGCAAACTTAGTAATAGATACTCATAGAAGAAATGAGATTAAACGTAACCATACAGCAACACATTTGTTACACCAAGCATTAAAAGATGTATTAGGAGATCATGTACAACAAGCAGGGTCATTAGTAACTGATGAAAGATTAAGATTTGACTTTACTCACTTTGAAGGTCTTACTAGGGAAGAAGTAGAAAGAGTAGAAGAGTTAGTAAATAAAAAAGTTTTTGAAAATTTATTAGTAAATGTAGAATTTATGGATATAGAAGAAGCTAAAAAAATGGGTGCAGCAGCATTATTTGGAGACAAATATGGTGATGTAGTAAGAGTTGTTAGTTCTGGAGAGTATTCAGTAGAGTTATGTGGTGGTATACACGTAGATAGAACTGGAGAAATTGGTTTGTTTAATATTCTTACTGAACAAGGTATAGCGGCTGGAGTAAGAAGAATAGAAGCTACAACTGGATTTACTAGTTTTAAAATGGTTAATAATATGGAAAAAGGATTACTTGCAATTGCAGATAAATTAAAAACTGATCCATATAACTTAGGAACAAAAGTAGATAAACTTATAGCAGAACTTAAAGAAACTCAAAAAGAACTTGAAAGAACAAAATCAAAATTAGCTACTTATGAAGCAAATTCTCTATTTGATAATGTACAAAATATAAATGGAGTAAAAGTATTAGTAGAAGGTTTTGAAGAAAAAGATCCAGGAAGCTTGAGAGAAATAGTAGATAAAGCTAAGGATAAATTAGGTTCTTGTGTAGTTGCCTTAGGTACTAATACTGATGGAAAAGCTGTTTTTGCAGTTGGAGTAACGAAAGATCTTACAAATAAAATCAAAGCAGGAGAATTAGTAAAAGAAATAGCTCAATTTGCAGGTGGTAATGGTGGAGGAAGACCAGACTTTGCCCAAGCAGGTGGAAAAGATGGAAGTAAAGTTCAAGGTGCACTTGAGTTAGCTATTGAAAGACTAAAGGAAAAGTTATAGGAGAATAAAATGAAGTATCTAGCATTAGATATTGGAGATACTAGAATAGGGGTAGCAAAGTCAGATCCAATGGGGATTATTGCTAGCCCTCTAGAAGTAATCGACAGAAAAAAAGTAAAAGCAATATTTAGAATTAAAGATATTTGCAGAGAAGAAAATTGTAAAACAATAGTAGTGGGGATACCAAAAAGTTTAGATGGAAGTGAAAAAAGACAAGCTGAAAAAACGAGAGAATTTATGAAAAAACTTGAGGCTAAAATCGAAGGAATAACTTTTATCGAAGTGGACGAGAGGTTTACAACTGTATCAGCTCATAATATGTTGACTACTATGACAAATAAAAACCAGAAAGAGCAGAGAAAAGTTGTAGATAAAGTAGCTGCAACAATAATTCTTCAATCATTTTTGGACAGAAAAAGATAGTACAAGGAGGAACAATGAGAAAGAAGCTATTAGTTGAAATAGTTATAGTTTTAGCTATAGGAATATTTGCTGGAATATTAACTTTTGGAACTAAAATTAACTTGGGGTTAGATTTAAAAGGTGGGGTCTATGTAGTTTTAGAAGCTCAAAAGGAAGCAGATTCTAATGGGAACATTGCCGAAATAAATTCGGATGATATGGCTAGATTAGTAGAAGTTTTAGATAGACGTATAAATGGTTTAGGTGTTGCTGAATCAAGAGTACAATTGTCAGGTTTAGATAGAGTAATTATTGAAATACCTGGTGTTACAGATACTGAACAAGCTGTAAACATGATTGGAAAAACTGCATTATTAGAATTTAAGCTTGTAGGTCAAAATGGTGAATTATATGAAACTGGACTTACAGGAAGAGATCTTGAAAAAGCAGATGTAAGTTTTGATCAATTAGGAAGACCTCAAATATCATTTTCATTAAATAAAGATGGACAAGATTTGTTTGGTGAAATTACTAAAAATAATATAGGGAAACAACTTGCAATAACATTAGATGGTGAAATACAAAGTGCACCAACTATTCAAAGTGCAATTCCTGGTGGACAAGGTCAAATTACAGGAAGTTATACTTTAGAAGAAGCAAAAAGTTTTGCTACTTTATTAAACGCAGGAGCATTACCTGTAAAAGCGGAAATATTAGAAACAAGATCAGTAGGAGCAACATTAGGAACTGACTCGATAGAAAGATCAGCTAAAGCAGCTATGTTAGCAATGGGATTAATTGTTTTATTTATGATTATATTCTATAGACTTCCTGGATTAATAGCTAGTATTGCACTTGCAAACTTTGGATTAGTAGCTTTTGGAATACTTAATTATTTTGGAGCTGTATTAACATTACCAGGTATTGCTGGGCTTATATTATCATTAGGAATGGCTGTTGATGCCAATGTAATCATATTCGAAAGAATAAAAGAAGAGTTAAGAAATGGAAATTCTATGACTAAATCTGTAAATGCAGGATTTGGAAAAGCTTTTTCAGCAATATTTGATTCAAATGTTACAACTCTTATAATGACAACTATATTATTCACTTTAGGAACAGGACCTGTAAAAGGATTTGCTGTAACACTTACAATAGGAACTTTAGCTTCTATGTATACAGCAATAGTAGTAACAAGACTTCTACTTAAAGGATCATTATTATTCCTAAAGTTAGATAATAGAAAAACATTTGGGATAAAGGGGGAGTAACAGTTGAGATTAGAAATAGTAAATAAAACTAAACAATGGCTTGGAATTTCTGTAGTAGTTATAGTTATTTCTCTAGCAGGATTAATATTTAGAGGGCTTAACTTAGGAATTGATTTCACAGGTGGAAGTCTTATTCAAGTTAAATTTGCAAATGAAGTAACAAATGTAGAATTTGGTCAATTTTTAGATGGTTTATCTAGTGAATATAGCCAATTTGGTCCTGGAAGAATAGTGCAAGAAATAGAAGAAAATGAATTTTTAGTAAGAACACTTGAATTAAGTGAAGAAGAAAAAACGCAAGTACTAGAAAGACTAAAAGAGCTGGGAAAATATGAAATATTAAAATCAGAAAAAGTAGGGGCGGCTATTGGAAAAGAATTAAAAATCAATGGTTTATATGCTTTACTTATTGGTTCAGCTTTAATAGTTTTATATATAACATTTAGATTTGAATTTAAATTTGCAATTGCAGCTATAGTTGCTTTATTACATGATATCATAATAGCAGTTGGAATAATTGCTATATTAGGATATGAAGTAAATACACCATTTATAGCAGCAGTTTTAACAATACTAGGATACTCAATAAATGATACAATAGTAGTATTTGATAGAATCAGAGAAACTCATAGAAGACATAAGGGCTTAGGTCTTACTGAAGTTATCGATGATAGTATCAATTCAGTAATGAAAAGATCTATCAATACATCTATTACTACTTTCTTAGCAGTGGCAGCTATATTATTCTTTGGAGGGGCATCTCTTCAAACATTTATGACTACATTGTTAGTAGGAGTAGTAGCAGGGACTTACTCATCAATCTTCGTAGCCAGTCCAGTAGTTTATGTTCTTGAGAAAAAAGAGGGGCTAAAGAACTTAAAATAGATTAGTCTATGAAATAGGGGGTATTTTTATGAGATATGAAGTAGAAAATATTGGGACAAATGCTGGAAAAATATGGAATGCATTAGAAGAGAATAGAGAACAATCTATTTCAGCACTTGAAAAAGCAACTAAGTTAAAAAAAGAAGATTTACTTCTTGCTCTTGGTTGGTTATTCAAAGAAGGAAAATTAAATTGTGAAACAGTAGGTAAATCAATTAAAATTTCCTTAGTGTAAAAAAGTGGTCTTATGACCACTTTTTTATTTTTATACTTTTATAGACTATAAAATTTAATTTTTATTATAATAATTAAACAAAACTTCATTTAGTTTTTTATTTCTTTTAAATTCTTCAAATTTTTTAGTAACTTCATCTACTAAATTTGAATCACTATCTTTATTCATACAAAAATATAAATATGTAGAGATATCATCAAGGTTATAAAGTGGCATGATCAAATTATTATCAAAACCCAATAAATCTTCGTAGTACTTCAAAGATTCATAATTGATTGCTATAATTTTATATTGCTCTTCATAAAGACCTTGCACAAGAGATTTTGGGTCTTTAACTTTTAAAAGAGATTTAAACACATTTTCTTCAAGATAATTTTCTGTAACATCCCCTCTTAAGAGAGCAATTTTTAAAGTTCTAAAATCAGTTAATTTATCACTTTCATATTCTTTATTTGTTTTTAGAGCAAATAGAGCATATCTTATTTTCATAATAGGACCAATAAATATATAATCATTATAGTTATCATCTGTTCTAACAATAGGGTAAAAAATAGTATTTAAATCGGAATACATTTTATAATTAAGTGTGTCATAATTGTAACTTTTAATTTTGACTTTTCCTAAAAATTCTTTGGCTACATTATCAAGTATCCCCACATAACTACTGTTATTATTGTAGCTAAAGGGAGGGTAGTTTGTAGTGGCTAAATTGTTGGAATAAATAACAACTGTCATAAAAAAAAATACTAAAATTTTCATAGAACCTCCTTTTGTTATAATTATACTATATAAAAATATATATTTAAAGATAATATGGAATTTGAAGAATAAAGAGAAAAAAATAAAGAGAAAATGATATTTAATACTTACATTTTATTGAGATAGCAAGTATAATAAAGAGGTAAAGTGTATGAGAAAGAGGTGTATTCATGAGGACTTGGGCCGAAATTAACTTGGACAACTTAAAATATAATCTTTACAAGATAAAAGAAATTGTTGGTGACAAGGAAATTATGGGAGTAGTAAAAGCTGATGCTTATGGGCATGGAGCTGTAGAAATGGTAAGAGAAATGTCTAGGGATGGTATAAAAATCTTTGGAGTTGCTTGCTTAGAAGAAGGTAGAGAACTAAGACTTAATGGTATTAAAGATGAAATATTAATCTTGGGATGTACGCCAGTAGAAGAGTGGGAAAGTGCTATTAAACTTGATTTATCACTTACAATAGCAAGTAGGTATGAAGTAGAAGAGATTGAAAAAAGAAAATTGAACCCTAAAATTCATATAGTAATAGATACAGGTATGGGGCGTATAGGTTTTGATCCAGAAGAAGGAGTAGAAACAATTAACTATATGCGTCAAAGGAAGATAGGTAGAGTAGAAGGGGTCTTTAGTCACTTGTCTAGTGCTGACCTTAATGAAGAAGAAGAATATACAAAAAAACAACTAAAGAAATTTGCTATTTTTGAAAAGATGCAAATAAAGTATAGACATATATTAAATAGTGCAGGTTCATTACTTTATAACAAAGATACTATTAGTAACTATGTTAAACCAGGACTTATTTTATACGGTATTATGCCTTATGATTCAAAAGATAATTTTTTTAAGACAGTACTTACTCTTAAGTCAAAAATATTATTTTTGAAAGAAATAAAAGAAGATACTTTTATATCATATCAAAAAAAATATATGGCAAAAAAAGGTGAAATAATAGGCACTATACCAGCAGGATATGCAGATGGAGTAAACAGAAGATTCTCTAATAAAGGAAAAGTAATAATAAATGGAGTAAAATGTCCTATAGTTGGTAATATATGTATGGATCAAATGATGGTGAGTATTCCAAAAGAGATACAGCATCAAGTTAAACTTGGAGATGAAGTAATTATATACAATGAAGAATATAATGAAAAAGCTAATGAAATAGGCAGTATTGCTTATGAAATGCTTACGACTATTTCAACTAGGGTAGATAGAATCTATTTTAGAAATGGGAAGGTAGTTGGTAGAAGGGGACTTTTAGAGAGGGAATGGTATGAGGATATTTAAAAAAGTAAGAAAAAATCAATTGATAACTTTGTTAGATATAGGAATCATAGTAGTTATAATGATTGTTTTCAAAACTTATTATCAGTTTAGTCAAAATAATCACTCTAGTATAGAAAAAAATGGTATTAAATATACTTTTTATACAGATGAAAGTAAATATGAAAAAGATCAAATAATTCAATTTAACTTTTCTATGAAAAACAAGAAAAAAGATGAAAAAACACTTGAATTTAATAGGTCTAATATTTTTAATATATTAATTGAAAAAGATAATGAAATAATTTATAAGAGAGATTTTTTAGATAGTTTGACTCATAAGCCAAAAAAGATTATAATTAAGAGATATGGCGAAAGAAAATTTAGTTATGAATGGTATCAAGAAGATAAAGAAAAAGCTGAAATTGAAAGAGGCTTATACAAAGTAACTCTTTACAGTTTAGATCTTGATATTGAATTAGCAGCTGAATTTTCTATTGAGTAGGAGGGTAAAGATGAAAAGAATATTATTTTTGAGTTTAACTGTTATTATGTTTACATTTAATCTTTATGGAATTGGAGCAAATTCACAAACTGGGAATATAGTTGAATTTGAACAAAAAGAAAATACTAAATTTATAGGTTTAAAACAAATTGAAGAAGAAATTTTAGGTTTTAATACTGAAAATAGTGGTAAAAGTTTTGAAGAAAGACTAGATATACTTGAAAAAAAGATATTTGGTAATACTAGTAATGATAATATCTTAGTTAGGCAAAGAAAACTTTATGACTTAGTTTTCTTAGATGGAAGTTATTATAGTCTTATGACTAAAACTGATAATCTTGAGGATTATTTGTTTCAAAATAGAAGAAAAGATAAAGATTTGTTAACTAGAGTAGAAAGAATAGAAGAATATTTATTTGGAGCTAGATTAGATAGTGAAGCTATGGTTGATAGAGTACACCACGTATATGAGTATCTATTATTAGAAGATCAAAACTTTGCAGTAAAAGCACAGTTCCTTCAAAAAGATATTGATGTAATAGAAATAAAAGCAGTTTATAAATACGGAGCTTTGCAAGAAGGACAAGTACTTGAATTTAACTTGGAAAAAGACATAGAAGGAATTGCAAAAGCAGGTTCTATAGTAATGGGACAAGTTATACGTAAAGAAACTGGTGGTTTATTTAAAGATGAAAAAATTGTTATAGTTCTTAGAAAAATAATTAATGAAGATAGAAGAGAAATAGCAATCTATAAAAAATTAGAGATAGAAGGAAACAAAAGTAGACTATTCTTTGGTAGATTTGTAAGAATAGATGACTTGTTAATAATTGGTTAGGAAGGAAAGAGATGGTTACAAGAGTTGTAGTAAAGAAAGAAAAAGAAGGAAAAATTAGAAATTTTTATCCAAATTTGTTTAAAGATGAAGTACAAAGTATATTAGGAAGTGTAAACAATGGTGATATAGTAGAAGTATGTACTCAAGATGGAAGTTTTTTGGCATATGGATATGTTACAGAAAATACTAATGCTTTAGTTAGAATACTTACGACAAAACAAGAAAAAATAGATAAAAAATTCTTTTTGAGAAAGATTAAATATGCATATGAAAAGAGAAAACATTTGGAAGGAGAAACAAATGCTTCTAGAATCTTCTTTTCAGAAGCTGATGGAATTCCAGGTTTAATAGTAGATAAGTTTGAAAAATATTTGAGTATGCAATTTAGAAATACTGGTTTAGAAACTTTTAGACAAGATATAATTAATGCTTTTAAAAAAGTAACAAAATGTAAAGGTATTTATGAAAGATCAGATGTAGAAAATCGTATACATGAAGGTGCAGAAAATCAAACTGGAATCATATACGGAGAGATACCAAAAGAAATAATAATGGAAGATAATGGTCTTAAATATACAGTAGATATAGAAAATGGTCAGAAAACAGGATTTTTCCTTGATCAGAGAGAAAGTAGAAAATTTATTAGACCTTATTTAAATGAAAACACTAAATTTTTAGATGTGTTTTCATCAAGTGGAGGTTTTTCTATAGCAGCTCTTAAAGAAGGTTGTAAAAAAGTAGTAGCTATAGATAAAGATCCATATGCACTAGAGTTATGTCATAAAAATTATGAACTGAATGGTTTTGAAAATGAATTTGAAACTATAGAAGGAGATGCTTTTAGCATATTAAAAACTCTTAGTGGTAGAGAAGAAAAATATGATGTAATTACTTTAGATCCACCTTCTCTTATAAAGAAAAAGCAAGAAGTAAGAAGAGGAAGGGACTTTTTCTATGATCTTTGTAACCAAAGTTTTAAAATATTGGCTGACGAAGGAATATTAGGAGTTATTACATGTGCATATCATATTTCTTTACAAGATCTTATAGAAGTAACAAGAATGGCAGCATCTGCAAATGGAAAGAGGCTTGAAGTTGTGGGGATAAATTATCAGCCATCAGATCATCCATGGATACTGCATGTTCCAGAAACTCTATACTTAAAAGCTTTGTGGGTTAAAGTGGTAGAAGAATAAGGAGGAACCATGTATATAGATATAGGTATATTATTAGTTCTATTTTTCTTTGTATTTTTTGGTTATAAAAAGGGAATAATAGCAGAATTTATTTCTTTTGCAGCAATTATATTTAATGTTGTTTTTTCTAAAAAAATAAGTCCATTTATATTTAATCTACTAAATCTAGGAGAAGAATATAGAGGAATACTGAGTATAGTTGTATATGTTGTTGTATTTATAGTTGTATACATTATTTTGAATATAACAATTACTTTTTTACTTAAAACACTTAAAAAAAATAGTAAAATGGCTCTTGATAGTTTAGTAGGAGCTTTATTCGGATTTTTAAAAGGTGCTATAGTTATTATGATTGTTATGGTAACTTTAGTTGTTCTTGCCAATTTTAGCAAGGAAGTAGAAGAGAGAGTAGAAGATAGTTATACTTATAGGGGTTCATTGAAGATTATAGAACAAGGTAGATTTTTACTACCAGATAATATAAGAGAAATAATGGAAGAATATAGTGATAAAAAGGAAGTAGATAAGATATTAAAGGAATTTCTTGATAAGGAGAAATAATGAAAAAAATAGATAAATATATATTATCAGAGATGAAATTTCCAATAATATTTGGGATAAGTCTCTTTACCTTTATATTTTTAATAGATATATTAACACAAATGGCAGAATTGTTAGTAGTAAAAAGTGTCCCTTTTTTAGAAATAATGACACTTTTTTCATATTATTTGCCAAATATAATTGTACAGACTATACCTATGGGAGTTTTTCTAGGGGTAATGATTACATATGGTTCACTTTCGAGTACTAGTGAGATAGTAGCAATGAAAGCTTGTGGAATGGGAATAAATAAGTTGTTAAAAATGCCAATATTTATAGGTGTTTTGGTAACAATAATAACATATGCTTTCCAAGAAAAAGTTGCTCCAGTAGCATATAGAAAATCTAATATATTAACAAGGAAAATTGCTTATACAAGACCATCAGTTGGTTTTGAAGAAAAACAATTTACAGAAATAGGTGGAAACTATAATGTTTATATTGGGAAATTAGACGATAAGGATAAAAAACCAAAAGATTTATTTATATTTGCTAGAAATGAAAACAATAGTTATCCAACTATAATGCTTGCAGATACACTTGAAATAATAGGTTCAGAACTTAGTATAGATAATATAAAATTTTATGAACTTGATAATACAGGAAAAAAAACACTTAATGGATCTTTTGTTCAGAGAATTATGCCTTTTAATACTTTTTATGGGGATTTTCAAACAGGTAATGATGCTATTGATAGTTTAGGTTTAGCTCAGCTTAGAGACGAAATTGAAAAAAGAAAATCAGAAGGACTTATTTATCTTCAGTATGAAATAAGATTTTTTCAAAAATTATATATTCCAATGTCTGCAATAATATTTTGTATCTTAGGAGTATTATTATCAACAAGTCATGCAAGAACAGGTAAAGGTGCTAGTTTTGGAATAAGTATCTTTATAATTGCTGCATACATGATTACAATGGGATTTATTAAAACTATAGTTGAAAAAGGTCAAGTACCACCATATATAATGTTATTTTTACCTAATTTAGTTCTAATTATAGTAACTATAATTTTTTATATTAGTAAAACTAGGAGAAGTTAATGAAAAAAATAGATAGATATATACTTAAAAATTTTATAAAAGCTTCTTTTACTAGTATTTTTGCTTTTATAACTATATCAGTATTAACTCAAGTTAGTAGAGCTGTAGACTACGTTTTAGAGGGAAAAATGGATGCTGCAACATCAACTAGATGGTTATTTAGTGAAGTTCCTTCAATGATAGTTATGTTATCACCCTTGGCTATTTTATTAGGTGCACTTATTACAATGAATAAAATGTCTAAAAACTTGGAAGTAATAGCTCTTAAAACTTCTGGAATTAGTTTTAAGAGGATAGCAAAATATCCACTTATTGCTTCGGTTTTTATAAGTATATTAATAGGAATTTTTAATGACACAATAGTTGTAGAAAGTAAAAGTGTTAAACGTGAACTTAAATATAAATACCTTTATAATTTGACCCAAGCTCAAATAGGAACACAGATATATAGAAAAGGTTTAGAAAATTATTTGTATTATATTAGAATTGCAAACGGTGATGATTATAGCATAAGTAATATGGTTCTTGCAGATATGACTGAAGATATGAAAAATATAGAAATTATTTATACTGTTGAAAGAGCTTATTATGATATAAAAGAAAATAAATGGAAAGCTTATAATATATGGGTTAATGATATAGAAAAAGATACAGAAGAGTTTAAAAATAAAATGGACTTGGATTTTTTCTTGGAAAAACCAAGTGATCTTTTGAAAGATAAATTTTATGAAGATGAAGCAACAATAGCAGAATTAAGAGAAGCTATTATATATTTTCAAAGAGCAGGTGGAGATGTAAGAAAATTACTAACTATTTATCATGATAGATGGGCATACCCTACAAGTATTATAATTATGGCTATGATAGGACTGTCATTAGGAAGTAGATATGTTAGAGGAGCATCTGCAATAAGTATAGCAATAAGTATTATATTAGGTTATGCCTATTTTGTAATGCAATCAATAACTCAAGCAGCAAGTACAGGTGGGACTTTATCACCTATAAGTGGAGCATGGCTACCAAATATTGTGTATCTATGCGGGGCAATATATACAATGTATAGAGCAGAATATTAGGGAGGTTAGATGTATAAAATTAGACAATTATCAAATGGGATGAAGGTATTATTAGAAAACCTTCCTAACTTAAACTCAGTTTCTTTGGGAGTTTATGTTAAAACTGGAAGTAAAAATGAAGTAGAAGGTGAATTTGGTGTATCTCATCTTTTGGAACATATGGTATTTAAAGGAACTGAAAAAAGAAATGCAAAAGAAATTAGTGAAGTTATAGATAATATTGGTGGGCAGATAAATGCTTATACAAGTAAAGAAATAACAGCATTTTATACAGTTTTATTAGCAGAGCATATAAATATAGGTGTAGATATATTATCTGATATCTTGCTTAATTCAACTTTTACAGAAGATAATTTGGAAAAAGAAAAAAAAGTAGTAATAGAAGAAATAAATATGTATGAAGATGTACCAGAAGATTTAGTACATGATATGAACTCTCAATTTGTAATTGATGGAAGTCAAGGTAAACCAATACTTGGAACTATTGAAAGTGTCAATGATATTACAAGAGAAACTATGGTAAAATATTATGAAAATTGGTATAGACCTGATAATATGGTTATTTCTGTAGCTGGTAGAATAGATGAAGATAGTTTGATAACTGAGCTGGAGAAAGCATTTGGATCATTTAAAAGAGAAAGAATTGATCTAAATAGAAACCTTAACTTTACAATAAATGCAGAAAATAATATAATTAATAAGAAGACAAATCAAATTCACTTATGTTTTAATACACATGGAACATCATACCTTAATGATGAAAGATATATTTTATCTATAATATCAAACATTTTAGGTGGAAATATGAGTTCTAGATTATTTCAAAAGATAAGAGAAGATAGGGGACTTTGTTATTCAGTTTATACATATCTTTCTTCATATGAAGAAGGAGGACTCTTTACTGTTTATGTAGGAACAACAAAAGAGAATTATAAAGAAGTTGTTGAAATCATAAAAGAAGAGTTTGTTGATATTAAAGAAAATGGTATAGAAAAAAATGAGTTGGAAAAAGCTAAAAATCAATTATTAAGTTCTATGATACTTGGTCTTGAAAGTAGCAAAGCAAGAATGTCTCGTATGGCCAGTAACTATCTATCTTTGGGGAGAGTAGTAGAAGTAGAAGAAATAATAGAAAAAGTTAATAAAGTAAATATAGAAAGTATTAAAGCTTTTGCCAAAAACATTTTTGATGAAAAAAATTACTCAAGTACAATTTTGGGAGATATAGAAGATGAAAGAAGTTAAAGTAAAAGTTGTAAAAAGTGAAGGAGCAAAACTTCCTAGATATATGACTGAGGGTTCAGCAGGTATGGATGTTCATGCTCATATAGAAGAAGATATTTTGCTAAAACCTTTGGAAAGGGTATTAGTCCCTACAGGACTTAAGATAGAAATACCTCATGGTTATGAAGTGCAAGTAAGACCAAGAAGTGGGTTGGCAATAAAGCACGGCATAACTCTTCTTAATACTCCAGGAACAATAGATAGTGATTTTCGTGGAGAAATAAAAGTTATTATGATAAATATAAGTAATGATGATTTTATCATAAAAGCTGATGAAAGAATTGGACAATTAGTACTTAATAAAGTATATAAGTGTGTTTGGACTGAAAGTAAAGAATTAGAAGATACCCAAAGAGGTCAAGGGGGATTTGGCCACACTGGGAAAAAATAAGGAGGATCTATGGGTGTAGTATATGCAGTTACATCGGGAAAAGGTGGAGTAGGAAAGACAACAACAGTTGCTAATTTGAGTACGGGTCTTGCTATGCAAGGACATTCAGTTGCAGTTGTTGATGGAGATATTGGTTTAAGAAATTTAGATTTAGTAATGGGATTAGAAAATAGAATTGTTTATGACTTAGTTGATGTAGTTGAAGGAAGGGCTACTTTGAAGCAAGCTCTTATTAAAGATAAAAAATTAAAATCAAAACTTCAACTTTTACCAGCATCTCAAACAAAGGATAAAACAGCTGTTAGCCCTGAAAAAATGGCAGCTTTAGCAGCAGAGTTGAAAGAACAATTCGATTTTGTATTTTTAGATTCTCCAGCAGGAATTGAACAAGGATTTAGAAACTCAGTTGCAGGGGCAGATGAGATAATAATAGTAACAAATCCAGAATTATCTGCAATTAGAGATGCAGATAGAATAGTAGGTCTTTTAGATTCATTTGGAAAAAAAGCCCCATTATTAGCAGTAAATCGTATTAGAACAGACATGGTTAGAAAAGGTGAAATGATACAAGTAGAAGAAATCATTGAAGCACTTGAAATAGAGCTTTTGGGAGTTATTCCAGATGATCAAGCAGTAATAGTATCTACAAATAAAGGTGAAGCAGTAATAAGAGACGCAGAAAGTCAAGCTGCTAAAGCTTATAGTAATATAGTAAGAAGGCTAATGGGGGAAGATGTACCTTTGATGGAATTAGATGGCAAAAACTCATTTGTTGAGAAATTGTTTGGATTATTTAAAAGATAAGGGTGATTTTAATGTTTAACTTGTTTGGAAAAAAAGAAAAAAGTGCATCAATAGCAAGTAGTCGATTAAAAGTTGTTATTACTCAAGATAGAGCTAATATAAGCAAAGAAGTTATGGAAGATCTTAAAAAAGATGTTTTAGATGTTTTTAATAGATACTTGATTATAGATGAAAGTGGATTAGAGTGTTTAGTAAAAAAAGAACATGAAAGAAATGTGGGATTATCAATATCTATCCCTGTAAAAAAAGTAAAGAAAAGAGTGAATGTGTTAGATGAAGATTAATCCAAGAGATATTAAGTTGACATTAAAAAAACTTAAAAAATTGGATATGCTAT
The DNA here is from genome assembly GCA_964536535.1 of uncultured Fusobacteriaceae bacterium. Taxonomy (GTDB): domain Bacteria; phylum Fusobacteriota; class Fusobacteriia; order Fusobacteriales; family Fusobacteriaceae; genus CAZFBB01. The sequence continues at coordinate 1,105 of CAZHXU010000004.1, read as the reverse complement.
TACTTTTGAATGCACTTTGTATAGTGCTAATTAGTTTAGTTTCTATATATAGTGCTACATACACAAAAACAGATTTGTTTTTTAAGAAGCAATTAATATTTGTTCCTTTAGCAATGGGGACTTTTATAGTTTTTTCCCTTATAGATTATAGATTATACGCTAAATATACAAAATTAATTTATGTATTTAATGTTATATTTTTATTATCAGTATTTTTCTTTGGAACAAAAATATTAGGGGCACAAAGGTGGATAAGGATTGGTCCTATAGGCGTTCAACCATCTGAATTTGCTAAATTATTTGTTGTTTTAACCTTTTCTGAACTACTTGTAAATGGTTATAAAGATAGTTTTAGAGGTTTTAAAACAATTATAACTAGTGGATTACATATTCTGCCTATATTTTTGTTAATAGCTAAACAGCCAGATTTGGGAACTTCTTTAGTACTTGTATTTTTATATATGGTACTTATTTTCCTTAACGGAATAGATTTAAAAACGTATTTGGCTATTATAGTAACTGGAATTATGGCTATGCCTTTTGGTTATTTCTTTTTATTAAAAGATTATCAAAAACAAAGAATTCTTACCTTTTTGAACCCTGAAGCAGATATACTTGGAAGTGGATGGAATGTAATCCAATCAATGATAGCTGTTGGGTCAGGGGGCTTAAGTGGAAAAGGAATATTGCAAGGAACACAAAACAAATTGAAATTTTTACCAGAAGCACATACAGACTTTATATTTGCAGTATTAAGTGAAGAAACAGGTTTCTTAGGAGGATTTTTAGTAATATTTTTATACACATTATTGTTATTTTCAATAATAAAAATAGGTCAAAAATCTGAAGATAGATATGGGCAGTTGATTTCTTATGGTATAGCAGCAATAATATTTTTCCATACTATAGTAAATATAGGAATGGTTATAGGTGTTATGCCAGTAACTGGATTACCACTACTTCTTATGAATTATGGTGGGACATCATTAGTATTTGTATTTACAATGCTTGGAATAGTGCAAAGTGTAAAAATATATGGAAGTAAGTAAGCTATGCGATTTTGTATAGCTTTTTTATTTTTTAATAATTTCTATAATTTAAGTAG
>CAZHXU010000003.1:0-41104 GCA_964536535.1 uncultured Fusobacteriaceae bacterium | reverse complement strand
AAAGCTGACTTTTGTCAGCTTTTTAATTATAATTTTATCTCAATTACACTTTTATTTTGTTTTTTATATTTAGATTTAATAAATCTATTTCCATTTTCTTCTACTACTTCAAACTCTTCCCCTGTTAATCTATCATCGGGAATATTCTGTTTATTTTCTATTAATGAGTACTTTACTCCTTCTAATTTGCTTAATAATCTTTCTTTTTTATAATAATAATTATATAACTCAGCATTTCCAATAGCAATCATTATATTTCCAACTGGATTAATAAACCAATCTGTGCTTTTCATATTATTACTATCTCTTATTTCCAAAATTTTATTAGAATTTCTATAAAATTCTCCACTAATCAAATCAATATTATTTATATAATAATTTTCCAATTTTCTAAAAGTCCTTGCTTCGTTATAAGCTAACCACAATGAATTTTTTGGTAAGTATTTTAGTTCTTCTAATTTTTTACCTCTGTTATCTCTTATGTTAATAGCAGTTTTTGTAAAATCATCTTTGGTATTAATTGCTAATATAATCAAAGCATTTTCACTAGCTTTATTTATATTTTTTCCAATTTCATCTATTTTTCCAAAAAAATCTAACTGATTTGAAAAAATTTCTCTGTTTAATAAATAATAATCTGTAATTTTTTCTATCTCCAAAAATAATAGATGATGAGTTAATATTGAACTTTTTGACAATAAAATATTGTTTATCATATCTAACAACTCTATTATTCTCTCTTGACCAAAACTTATATCTCCTTTTTTAATTGCTTCTTTTGCAAGATATAATTCTACATCTAAAAAATAATCTAAATTAATCATATTTATAGATTTTTTTTTGTTTGAAATAATTTCATATTCTATCTTACCTTCTAGTAATAATTCATTTATTTTATTTCTTAATTCTTCAGTTGAAACTATAACATTATCGATTTCCCTACTTTTTATTTCTTCATTTATATCTCTAATTATCTCTTTACTTCTATAGTCATTAAGTCTTTCTAATAAGTTTTCTAAATATGAATAATTAGCATTCAGTTCATGGTTACTATCCCACCCTTTAATTTTTTCTTCATATGAAACTACTGGCAAATTTGCTAAAGTAAAAGAAATAATAACTACCACAAGAATAAAACTTAATAATCCAAATAAATTATCTATTATTTTAAGAGATTTTGGTAATCTATCCTGAAATAGAGTAATTAAAAGTAAAATTCCCAAAGGTATATATATATACCAAAGATTTGGACCAAAGAGATAATATAAAATTAACATTAATAATAATGTTCCTGTAAAAAATATTGTTTTTTTCATCAACTACACTCCCTTTTAATTGTTATATAAATTATATAAAATATTTATTTAATTTTCAATAGGAATATTATATTGTGTTTTTTCTTTATTCTTTTTATGTTGTGAATGAAAAAATATTATGTTTTTTTCGTCTAATGTCAAGGGAATAGGAAAAATAATAAAGTTTCTTTTAACACTTTTTTTCTATTTTTATACTATATAAATAATTAATTGTAATATTTAATAATATAAATTTGATTTTTTCTAGATATACATGTATATTCATTAAAGAATGTTTTCTTTTGGGTAAAGCCCTTATATTTTGCCTATATTAGATGTTCAATAATAAGATTAATTTCGAAAGGGGAAAAGATGAAAGAATTTATATTGGTAATTTTTGTATTGTTTTTAATTTTTCAAAGTATTTATATCATTGTATCTAGTTTTTTTCTAAAACCAGAAAAAGAAGAATTTTTTTTAGAAAAAGAAAAAGGAATGAGTATTTTAGTTCCTGCATATAATGAAGAATTAACAATTAAAAATTGTATTTTGGCTAATGAATTAATATCATATGAAAATTATGAAACAATAATTATTAATGATGGATCTAAAGATGGAACACTTGAAATTTTGAAAGAATTTTTAGGATTAGAAGAAACTTTTTATGAAGTAGAGGAAAAAATCAAACATGAAAAGATTAAAAAAGTATTCAAATCTTCTTTGTATAAAAACATAATTGTCATAGATAAAATAAATGGAGGTAAAGCAGATGCATTAAATTGTGGTATCAATTATAGTTCTAAAGATTATGTAATAACTATAGATGCAGATAGTATGATAAAAAAAGATTCTCTGCTTTATTTAAATAATGCTTTTGAAGATAAAAATATATTAGCTATAGGTGGTACTGTGCATATTAGCCAGGGAGTAGAAGTAGTTAAAGGAGAAATCCTAGGTAATTTTTCTAAAGTATCAAATATGATAAAATATCAAATTCTCCAATATTTCAACTCTTTTTATGTGAGAAAATTTACCCAATCAAAATTAGGTGGAATTTTAGTAATTGCTGGCGCTTTTGGAGCTTTTAGAAAAGAAATATTATTTCAAATAAATGGTTATAGGAAAACTGTTGGTGAAGATATAGATATTACACTAAAGATTCAACATCTAATCAAAAAAAAGATTAAAGATGGAAAAGTAATATATTTACCTCAAGTAGCTTGTTATACTGAATGTCCACAAGATTTCAAAAGTTTATTTGTTCAAAGATTTAGGTGGCAAAAAGCTTTTGTTGATTGCTTAATTTTATACTGGGATGGCTTTTTAAATAACTTTAAACTTCCTGTCTCTCTATTTTTCCTTTTAGATAGTTTATTAATCGGTTGCTTAAGTTCCATTTTCAATTTTATATTTTTATATCAAATAATAAGTGGTCAATTTTCTTTTGTTTTTCTAATAAAAATACTTTCTTTAGCATTTATTATTGCTTCTACTCAAAGCATAATCGCCATATACAAAAGTATTAAATGCGGATTTAAATATAAAAAAAGAGATTATATTTCTATTTTTTTATTCCTTCCACTGGATATTTTCATTTATAGACAATTAGGAAATATTTTTGTTTTAGGTGGTACTATAGATTATTTTTTAGGAAGAAAAAAATGGGGAAGTCCAAAAAGAATTGGGAAAACAAGTATAGCTTAGGGGGAGATTATGAAAAAAAGGTTAGTGCATATTGACATATTAAGAATTATAGGAATTTTATCAATTATTTCCTTAGATGTTTTAAAAGAGTTTGTAGGATATACTATTGAAAATAATAATCATGTTTTTACCAATACTCTTATTTTATTTTTACGTTTTTCTATTCCAATTTTCTTTATGATAACAGGAACATTGGTTTTAAGTAGAACAAATGAAAACAAATTAAAAATAATTAAATATAGAGTTATAAAGTTATTTATTCCACTTTTAAGTTGGTCTCTTATCTATAACTATTTTAAGATAAGTAGAACTTTAAAAGAAAGTTTTCATTTTTTATCCTTTTTAAAAATAACATTTATAGGAATAATTGAAGGAACAAGTTTTTCACATTTTTGGTTTATCTATGTTATATTAGCTATCTACACTATTTCTCCTTTTATTGCAAAAATGCTTCAAAGTTCAGAAAAAAAAGAAATAGAATATTTATTACTCTTATGGTTATTTGCTAATGTATTTTATACTACTTTCCAAATTACTTACAAACAGCTTAGTCATAAACAAGTAGAAATTGCTTTTTTCAATATACCTCTTATACTTAATTACACAGGTTATTTTATTTTAGGTTATTATTTAGAAAAGTACAAAATAAAAGTAAAAAACTCAAAATTAATACTTTCACTACTTTTTTCATTTTGTTTTTTATTAAGTTTAGAAATAATTTTTGGAAGTACAAATGAGCATATGAATACTTATTTGACTTTTACAACATTTATTTCTTCTACTTCTATCTACCTCCTTATAAAAAGGGGTAAATATAACATGGTTAAAGATACTAATTTGATTTTATTAAAATCATTTAGTAAATCTGCAATGGGAGTTTATTTTATTCATTTAATCATTCTTCTTAAACTAAAAGATGTATTATTAATTTTTACCAATCCATTTATTTATATTTGCATAAATATAATTTTAGTTTATCTAATCAGTTATACTATTGTAAAACTAAGCAATTTGGATAAAAGATTAAGTTATATATTAGGTACATAATCTAAAAAGCTCTTTTTTCCTTGAAAGAAAAGATTTTTATTGGATATACATAAATAATTTGTTATAATTATAGGTAGATAATAATTTTTATGGAGGGTCCTATGAATACGACAAAAGAGTATAAATCTAACTTTCTTAGTAAGATTATAGAAGACTATATAAATGAAAATCCAGGTAAATCAATTGTAACTAGATTTCCACCTGAACCAAATGGATATTTGCATATAGGTCATGCAAAAGCAATAACTGTAAGTTATGGTTTTGCAGAAAGATATAATGGTACATATCATCTTAGATTTGATGATACTAACCCAACAAAAGAAGACCAAGAATATGTAGATTCGATTATGGAAGATGTAAAATGGTTAGGATATGACTGGGGAGAAAATTTACACTTTGCTTCTGATTATTTTGACTTTATGCACCAAAAAGCAATTGAACTTATCAAACAAGGAAAAGCATTTGTTTGTGAATTAAATGCAGAAGAAATGAGAGAATATAGAGGGACATTAACTGAACCTGGTAAAAATAGCCCATATAGAGATAGAAGCATAGAAGAAAACCTTGATTTATTTGAAAGAATGACAAAGGGTGAATTTGAAGAAGGATCAAAAGTTTTAAGAGCTAAAATTGACATGACTTCTCCAAATATGAATATGAGAGACCCTGTTATTTATAGAATTCAAAAAGCTAATCATCATAGAACAGGAGATAAATGGTGTGTTTATCCAATGTATGATTGGGCTCATGGCTGGGAAGATTCACTTGAAGGAATTACACATTCATTATGTTCATTAGAATTTGAAGATCATAGACCATTATATAACTGGTTCTTAGATCAATTCCCAAATGAACATCATCCTAGACAAATTGAGTTTGCTAGATTATCTGTTAGTTATTTAATGACAAGTAAAAGAAAATTAAAAAAACTTATAGATGAAAATATAGTAGATGGATGGGATGATCCTAGACTTGCTACTATTTCAGGTATGAGAAGAAGAGGATATAGTCCTTGTGCTATAAAAGAATTTTGTGAAGAAGTTGGACTGGCAAAAAGTAATGGAACAGTTGATTTTGCATTTTTAGAGCACTTTATTAGACAGGACCTACAAACTTCAGATGAAGTAGAAGTAAGAATGGCTGTTATAGATCCATTAAAAGTAGTTATAACAAATTACCCAGAAGATCAAGTAGAATGGTTTGATGCAAAAAATCATCCTAAAAAGGAAGAAATGGGTAAAAGACAAATGCCATTTTCAAAAGTTGTATATATAGAAAGAGAAGACTTTATGGAAGAACCTGTTAAAGGGTTTAAAAGATTAACTTTAGGTGGAGAAGTTAGATTACAACATGCTTACCACATTATATGTAACGAAGTTGTAAAAGATGAAAATGGAGAGATTATCCAATTAAATTGTGAATATGTACCTGATACTAGAGGTGGATGGGTTCCTCACAGAAAAGTTCAAGGAACTATACATTGGGTAAGTGAATCTCATGGTCTAAATACAGAACTTAGATTATACGACAAACTATTTGTAACAGAAGATCCAGAAGCTGGAGAAGAAGAAGGAAAAACTTTCTTAGATAATGTTAATCCTGATTCATTAGTTATCAATAAAAAAGCTATACTTGAACCTTCATTTAAAGAAGCAAAAGTTGGTGAAAGATTCCAATTTATGAGAACTGGATACTTTATAGTTGACAAAGACACTAAAGAAGGTAATTTAGTCTTTAATAAAATATGTTCATTAAAAGATGGATTTAAGATAAAATAAAAAGTCGCTTAAGCGGCTTTTTTTATTTTAAAAGATAAATTTTATATTACTAAATCAAAAAAGGACTAATAAATTTATTAGTCCCTATTTAATAAAGGTTTTACTTATCCTAAAGGTAAAACTTCTCTACCATATTTTTCATTTAATATTTGTGCAATAGCTTCATAAATTGCAGATGCTCCACATATTATTCCTTCATATCCAGCAATAGTATGAATTAAATGACTTCCTGTAAAATTAGCTAAAGCTAATAAAACAAATAATACTGTTAAAGATCCAAAAACAAATTTACCTATAAAAGGACCTTTTAACGTTCCAAAAAATAATCCGAAAGTTAAAATTCCCCACATTAATAAATACATTCCCATAGCAAATGGTTCAGGTGCTGGCATCCAACCTAATTTTGGAAATACCCATGTTCCAACTAAAGTCATCCAGAAAAATCCATATGATGTAAATGCAACTGTTCCAAATGTATTACCTTTTTTAGACTCTAATATTCCAGCGATAACTTGAGCTGCTCCTCCATAAAAAATCCCCATAGCAATAATCATAGAATCTAATCCATAAAATCCTGCATTATGTAGGTTCAACAATACTGTTGTCATACCAAACCCTAATAATCCTAATGGAGCTGGGTTAGCACTTGTGTCTTTAATTAATCTTTCACTACTCATTATTTCCTCCTGTATATAAAAATTTAAATTGTTAACTAATTTTGACAAACCAACACATCATAGCAAATACTATTAAAAACAGTCAAGATAATTTTTATTAATTTTACTAATTTTGAATAAATAACTTTTACTATTGCTAGAGGATATTGTCTATTTTAGGGTATATATTAGTATAATCACCTTATTTATATCATTCAATTATTTAATTAATTATGATATAATTTCTATTATAAGTTTATGGAGGATATTATGAAGAGAGGAATACTAGTTTTTTTACTACTAATTAGTGTAGCTTTTGGACAAGAAAATTATAATTTGGTAGGAAATCAAGAAGAAATTGATAATGTTACTTTAAAGGAACCTAGAGGAAATTGGAAAAGACTTCGGAACCAAACTCTATCTGCTGGTATATTATCTGCTGGTACCCTAGTAGTTTTATACTCTATGCCAGAAAGTATAACTGGATGGGAAAGAGAAGATGTTCTCAGCTTAAATGAAAAATGGAAAGAAAACGTAACTACTGGTCCCCAATGGGATCATGACAAAGATTTTTTCAATTGGGTTGCACATCCATATGTAGGGGCTACTTACTACATTGCAGCTAGAAAAAGTGACTTTAATCAGTTTGATTCATTTCTTTATTCTGCAGCTATGTCTAGTTTCTTTTGGGAATACGGAATTGAAGCTTTTGCAGAAATACCAAGTGTCCAAGATTTAATTATCACACCTGTTCTTGGTGCTTTTTTAGGTGAATATTTATATTTCCAAGAACAAAAGATAATTGAAAATAATGGTGAACTATTTGAATCAAGATTTTTAGGAAAAACTGCCCTTATTGTTATCGACCCTATTGGAGCTCTTGCAAATCTAATGGGATTTGATGATGAAAATGTTATGGGAAGTTGGAATGTTCTTCTTGATAACGATGGGGATATTGATGGTTTACAATTCACTTTAGGTGGAAGATTATAATGTAAAAAGGCTAACTGAATAGTTAGCCTTTTTTGTTAGATTGTAATATGTTAATTAGGTTTACACATAAAGTTTTGCTTTTTTAACTGATTTTAATTGTTTATAGTATTCTAAATACTCTTCAATATTACCCTTTTGCCCTATATAGCATCTTTCTTTCCCTATTTTTTCTTTTTTCTTATCAAAAAGTGCTACTTTAAATTTCATACCCTCACCTCGTTATTTATTTAACGTGAATATTTTATCAGTAATGCGATATAAAGTCAATAATTTTTTCACTTTTTTCAAATAAAATTTTTATTAGCAACTGTTTTATTTGATTTTAAAAGTTATATATATCACTTTTATATAATTAAAATTAATTAATTTTGTAATTAATCAAAAAATAAATTTTTTTTATAGTACAGTAAAAATGCTTTACATTTTTTTAAAAAAAAGGTAAACTATGGGGAATCTAAAGAAGGAGATAAATAATTAAATGACAAATAAAGAAAATAACTATAAAGATTTTTTGAAATTCTTTATACCTAGCTTGATAGGAATTTTACTTTTTATGACACCTATCAAATTTAATGGGGAATTTACAATTCCTATTGCTATAATGAGTAAATATGTTACTAGTTCACTAACAAACTTTTTACCTTTAATAATGACAAGTTTAGCTCTTTTAAGTGCTTTTATAACATTACTTTTTAAGATTAAACCTTATGCTTTTATCGAAAAAAATGAGTTTCTTAAAAACTTATTTACTGTTAGCCCTTTATGGTTTACTTTGAGATTATTAGGTGGAATTTTTGCTTTACTTACATATTTAAAAATAGGACCTGAATTTATATATTCACCAAATACAGGAGGATTACTTCTATTTGATTTATTACCAATACTCTTTGCTGTATTTTTATTTGCTGGTTTATTACTTCCACTTATTCTTGATTTTGGATTATTAGAATTTTTTGGTAGTATCTTGAGTAAAATAATGAGACCATTATTTTCTCTACCAGGAAGATCATCTATAGACTGTATTACATCTTGGTTAGGTGATGGGACTATTGGTGTACTACTTACTAGTAAACAATATGAAGATGGTTACTATACAAAAAAAGAAGCAGCTATTATTGCTACTAATTTTTCAGCAGTTTCTATAACTTTTAGTTTAGTAGTAATAAATCAAGTTAGTTTAGGACATATGTTTTTACCATTCTATTTTACCGTAACTTTAGCAGGATTAGTTTGTGCTTTTCTTCTACCAAAGTTACCTCCATTAAAAACTATACCTAACGCACACTATAAAGATAACCAAAAAGATATTAATGAAACTATCCCTAAAGGATATAACCCATTTTCATGGGGAACAAAAATGGCTATAGAAAAAGCTAAAAAAAATAATGACTCTATCAAATTTTTAAAAGATGGATTTAAAAATATTTTAGATATGTGGTTAGGAGTAACTCCTATAGTTATGGCTATGGGTACTTTAGCTCTAATACTTGCAGAATACACAAGTTTATTTACATATATAGGTATGCCTTTTGTACCTCTACTAGAACTTATGAAAGTTCCAGAAGCAGCAAAAGCTTCTACAACTTTAGTTATTGGATTTGCTGATATGTTTTTACCATCACTTATGGCTTCTCAAATCCAAAGTGAAATGACTAGATTTATAGTTGCAGCTATTTCTGTATCACAACTTATATATATGTCTGAAGTTGGTGGACTAATTTTAGGATCAAAAATACCATTAAGATTTAGAGATTTAGTTATAATCTTCTTACAAAGAACACTAATCTCTTTACCATTAATTACTTTAATTGCACATATAATTTTTTAGGGAGCATTGCTCCTTTTTTTATTTTCATTTTTTTATAATTCTACATTAATAATTTTTATTTGAAATTATGTAATTTCTAGGGTAATATATAATTTGTACAGAAAAGTATTATTCTAATTTATAGTATTAATAATTACAGGCTTAATAACAAATATAAATTTAACAAAATAAAATTTGTATGTTTTTTATAAGAATTTACTCTCTTACTTCTACTTAAAACTTCTTATTTAAATTTAGTTAAACTAATAAAAAGTATATGCAGATAAATAACAGGAGGAAATAATGGATTACTTACATGAAAATCAAATAAAAAGTATTATTAGTCATGTAGAAAAACATGGTAGACCACTTGAATTATATCTTTTAAAACATATTTTTGGTGGAAATTATGAAGAGAAATTTTTGATTGAATTAGAAAATTTTCAAAATGAAGATGGAGGTTTTGGACACGGTTTGGAGCCCGATTTTTTATTGCCAAATTCTTCTACTATTGCTTCTACTATCGCACTTGACTACCTTAATCATATTGATTTTGATGCTTCTAAAAAAATCGTACGTAAAGTAATCAATTATTTTCAAGATACATATAACGAAAATATTTGTGGTTGGCGAGCAGCTTCTATTGACCTCAATTTGTACCCTCATGCACCTTGGTGGCACTATGAAGGCAGTACATGTGCTGTAGACAAAACATGGGCTAATCCTACATTTAAAGTTGTTAGTTATCTTTTTAAATATAGAGATTTTGTAGATAAATTAGATTTGAATTTTCTGATGAAAAATTGTATTGATTATATACTTAATAATGAATCTATCGAAGAAGAACATGATATTTATTGTATTCTTGATTTTTACAATAATATTTCTCCAATTTATCAAGAAGTAATCAGAGAAAAAGTAAAAGCTCTAATAAAATTCAAGATAGATACTGAAGAGTCTGCATGGAGAAATTATGTTCCTATGCCAGTAAATTTTATTCAAAGTGATAAAGACTTATGTTATGATGAGTTTGAAAGAGATGTGAATAAAAATTTAGATTTTTTAATAAAGAGTTTAAGTGCTGATTATGGTTGGAATATTAATTGGAAGTGGGGTCAATACTTTGAAGCTTATGAAGAAGCAAAAAAGAATTGGAAAGGAGTACTTGCAATAAAAAACTTAACTCTTTTAAAGGAGTTTGGAAGGATATTAGAATGCAAATAGTATACGGAACAAAAAACAAAGGGAAAATAAATCACATGAAAGAAATCTTAAGGGATTTGCCCATAGAAATTCTTTCTCTTAACGATTTTCCACATATAAATTTTGATAGTGTAAAAGAAGATGGTCAAACACCTCTTGAAAATGCAAAATTAAAATGTGATTATTATTATGAAAAAATTAAACTTCCTCTTTTTTCATGTGACAGTGGTTTATATTTTCCTAATATAGCAAAAGAACTTTCTCCTGGGCTTTTTATAAGAAGAGTAAATGGAAGAGAACTTAGTGATGAAGAGATGATTGATTATTATTCTACACTAGCTAAAAACCATGAGGGATTAATAAAAGCAGTCTATAAAAATGCTATCTACTTTCGTTTAAACGATAATATTACATTTGAGAAATTTGACGGGGATATTAGCTCTATGGAATTCTATATATGTGGGGAAGTTGTAAGTGAAAGAGTAGAAGGTTTCCCTTTAGATTCACTTTCAAAAGAATGTGAAGGGACTGATGAAAAAGAACACCTTAATCATTATAAAAAAGGATTTCAAAAGTTTTTTATTAAAATTCTTAATGCCAAAAAAGACTAAATCAATTTAGTCTTTTTTAAATTTCTATAATATTTTTTCCATTACCTTTAGCTGTGTAAAGTAGTTTATCAGCTTTATTGATGAACTCTTTCAAATTATCTTCATAATTATATGTAACTAAACCTCCACTTATGCTAAGCATTTGGTTATAACCTTCTAATTCTGTATCTTTAATTACTAGTCTAATTCTTTCTCCACACATAAATGCATTTTCTATTTTAGTTTCAGGTAAGATTATTAAAAATTCTTCTCCACCTAAACGTCCTAGATAATCTGTTTCTCTCAAATGATTTTTCATTATTTTTGAAGTCTCAATTAATATATAATCTCCAAGCAAATGTCCATAATTATCATTGATACTTTTAAAATCATCTATATCAATCAAAATTATACTTAAAGAATGATTGTATCTTTTTGCTCTTTTCATTTCAACTTCTAATTTCTCTAATATATATCTTCTATTATATATATTTGTCAAATCATCAATTGTTGCCAATTTTTCTAATTTATTTTTTTTCTCTATTAATTTTGTTACATCTTCAAGAATTACTAATTTCATCTTTTCATCTTGAAAATCTACATCTTTTATTCTTGATAAAAAATGTTTTTCTACTTCATTTCCATTTACATTTATTTCATATGTTACTATTCTTTTTTCATCTTCTTCACTATTAATCAAACAATTCCCTTCACTTTGACATTTACATTTGATTAAATCTGAAAATTTTATTCCTATTGTTTTTTCTTCTTCTATAGAAAAAGTATCTAAAAAAGCTTTATTTGTTTCTACAATAATCCCATTATTATCAAGAATCATAAAAATAGTTTTTATATTATCTAAAAGTATTTCCAAAAAATTTTTCGAATTTTTTAATTCAGTTATTCTCATGTGCATAACTCCCAACCTTTTTACTAACTATACTATAATATAAATAAAAAAATTTATCAACCTATAAAGTTATTATTTTTTGTACATATTTAAAAGTTTCAAAGGAAATTGGAACATTTACAGTATATTGTAAAGTAGAGTGATACATAACGGGTTAGGAGGGATTAAATGAAGGCCTTAATCACAGGTGCTAATGGCACTATAGGCAAGGAGTTAAAGCGTTATTTGGAATTCCACGGGGTAGAAGTATATACATGGAATAGGAAAGAAATCTCCATTTTTGAATATCAAATAATGGAAGATTTTGTACAAAAATTAAATCCAGATATTGTCTATCACTTGGCAATTGCAACAAAATTGGATGGAGTAGATAATGAAACATGGCGTGTAAATTATGAATGGCCAAGCGAATTAGCTTGGATATGTCGTATCCATCAAATTAAATTTGTATTTACTAGTACTTATGAAGTATTTAGTGATTATAATGTTGGTCCTTTTGATTTGAATACTAAACCTGATGCTTTTGAAGGTTTTGGTTTTGAAAAACGTATGGCAGAAGAAAGAGTATTATATCAAAATCCACAAGCATTAGTTGTTAGACTTCCATGGCAAATTACAAACAATTCAAATAGTAACGGTATGGTTTATTATTTAGACAAAGAAATGGCAGAATATGAAAAAATTATTCTTTCAGATAAATTTATACCTAGTTGTGCTTTTTTAGATGACACAGTTGAAGAATTAGTCAGAATATCTAAAGAACACGACAGAGGGAAATTTATGGTTGATTCAAATAAAAACCTTAGTTTTTTTGAAATTGCTTCAAAATTAAAAGTAATATATAGTAAAAACTGGAAGATTGAAAAATCTGATGATTATGAATATAATCAGACTATGGATGATATTAGATGTCAAATTAATCCATTAAATGAAATATTAGAAGAAAAATTAAATGAAATAAAAGTGAAAAGTAGAAAAAAAATTGGTCTTTGGGGTAATGAGTACCTTGATGAAATAATTAGAGCTTATGAAAAATTAGGTTATAAAATAGATACTTTAGTTATTGAAAACCCTGATAAATACAGAAGTTTTGCTAAAGAGCATGGAATTAATACTCTAACAGATGATACTAATGAATTATATACTTGTACTCAAATAATTATAAATAATAGAGAATATATTACCGAAGAAAATCTTAATTTATTCAAAGATAAAATTCTTGTATTAAGTCAGCTTCCTTTTGTAGAAGACCTTGAAGCTTACGAAAAATACTATGAATTATTCAAAGATAAAAATCATTTTATTATATTTAAATTCAATCAATTAATAACAATGAGAAAAGTTTTTGAGCAAATAAAAGAAAATAATTTAGGAAAAATAACTAATTTATTTTTGGATATAGGTGTAAAAAATAATTTGGATATTAAAAAGAATTTTCAAGAAATAATATTAAAACCTATTTCATTTATAAGTAATCATTTTGATAAATTTCATTTAGATTATTCTGATTACAATAATTCTTTTGAAACTGTTTTTACTCATCACTGTAATGGAAATCAACGTATGAGTATAAATTTTTTCAAGTTGTGGTACGAAGGTGTTAAAATGATACTTAGATTTATTGGTGACAAAGGAGAATTAAGAGTAGAAGGAAAATATACAAAAGAAAGTGGTTGGAACTTTAAGCCTATTCAAATAAATGAGTTAGAGTGTGGACAAGGAGAAGTTTCTAAAGATGGCGAAAAGATTATGAATTTGGCTCTTAATGAGTATGTAAAAAAACTTGAAGAAATTATTCAGCAAAATATGGAACATAAAGATATATATACAGCTAAAGAAGCACTATTACTTTATAAACCTTTTTTGAATATATGGAATAATTCTTGTAAAGGAGATAACTAATAATTTAACTAATATATTTAGACTGGTTTTATTTGAAACCAGTCTTTTTTCTCTTTAATATTGACTTTAACCTATTAACATACTATACTAATACAAATTATCTAGGAGGTTATTATGACTATACTAAAAGTTAATGAACATGAAAAATACTATGAACAAATTTCCAAATGGATATTCGATGCTTTTTTAATAAAAAAATCACCTGAAATAGGAAGTAGGGGGGTAGAAGAAAAACTAAGAAATTCTAATATTGTTTCTTTTATTGCTCTTGAAGATGAAAAACCACTAGGAACAGTTTCTATTTTTGAAAATGATTTAGAAGCTAGAAAAGACTTAACTCCTTGGTTAGCATCACTTTATGTAAGTAATGATGCTAGAAATTTAGGTCTTGGGAAAAAACTTATTGATAAAGTAAAAGCTGAATGCAAAAAAAATGGATTTGAAAAACTATATTTAAGAACTACAACTGCAGGAAAATACTATCAAAATTTAGGTTGGAAATTAATAGATATTCAGGAAGATAATTTTGATAAAAATATTGAAGTTTACGAAATTAATCTTTAATATAAATTTAGGACTAATTCTTTTTGAATTAGTCCTTTTTTGTAAATTAAAAGTTTTTCTATTATTCTTTCTTACTTTTGTATCAAGACAAAAGTAAAAAACCTCTTAAAGACATAAAAAGTCTGTAGTAAAAATTTTGAAATTATTTGCCAAATTCTTTATTGATAAGATCTCTTGTTATTCTTCCTGATTCATAGATAGTAGGTAATCCACTTCCAGGATGAGTTCCACCACCAACTAAATAACAATTATCTAAAATCTCAAATTTATTATGAGGTCTAAAAGTTAACATCTGGCTAATTTGATGTCCTAAGTTAAATACTGCCCCATTATATACATCATATTCTTTTTCCCAATCAAATGGCGTAATTACTCTTTCTTCTACCACATGCTTCCTAATATCAATATATTCCCCTCTTGTTTCAAGTAAATCCAAAACTTTTTCTTTCATTTCATCTTTTATCTTATCCCAATCAATATTACTTTTATTATTTGGTACAGGAACTAATACATAGATTGTAGAATGTCCTTCTGGAGCCAAAGTTTTGTCAATAACACATGGATTTTGTACATAAAAAGAAAAATCTTCAGATAAAATTTTAGTTTTTACTATTTCTTCTACATTTTTTTTATAATCATCTGCAAATATTATACTATGATGAGCTATGTCATCATAAATTTTATCTATTCCTAAATAAAGCATAAAAGTTGAACAAGAGTATTTTTTATTTGCCAATTTTTCATTACTATACTTCATTCTATCTTTTTCTTTTATTAATTCTACCATACTATGAGCAAAATCAGCATTTATAACTACAGCATCATAATATTTTTTTTCTCCATTTAAAAGTTCTATACCCTTTACTTTTTTATCTTCTATAATAAGTGATTTAACGCCACTATTCAAATAAATATTTCCATTTTCTTCCTTTACTACTTTTGCCATTGCATCACAGAGTTTATTTAAACCACCTTCTACATGAAACACTCCTAATTCATGTTCTATATAAGAGATAATACTAAATGTCCCTGGTGCTTCCCATGGAGACATACCTATATATTTTGCCTGAAATGTAAAAGCTAATTTTAATTCTTCACTTACATAATATCTTGATAATACATCATAAAGACTCAAATGAGCATCTAAATAAGGTAAAGATCTTAAGAAATTTCCCTTGAAATAATCAAAGTAAGAACTATAAGGTATACTTAAACAAGGAATTATTTTTTTATACTTTTCACTTTCTTTTTCCATATATCTACTGTAATTCTTTTCTTCTCCTGGGAAAACTTTTTTTATCTCAGCAAGCATTTTATCTTTTTCCAAATGACTATATGGATAAAATACTTTTTCTTCTGAAAATTTTAATCTATACATAGGTTCTATCCTATTCAAATTGACATAATCAGAAAGTTTTCTATTTGTTTTTTCAAAAATTTCTTCTAAAATATACTTCATCAAAAAGAAAGTAGGTCCCAAATCAAAAGAATAATTACCTAATTTCATCTCTGAATTTCTACCTCCAATATGAGGTTTTTTTTCAAAAATATCAACTTCATATCCATCATAAGCAAGCAACATAGATGCACTAAGCCCTCCAGGTCCTGCTCCAATAACTGCAATTTTTTTCATGGAAACCTCCCTAAATAAATTATTACTATAGTAAATTATACCTTAATTTTTTTCGCTTATCAAAATCAATCTTTTGCTTGACTTTTTTTTGTTAAAAATTTATACTTATATTGTACAAAAAAGGTATAGTTTTATTTTTATAACTATTACAATATTAAAATTAAATAGAAGGATTGTTCAATTTAAAAAGTATATTTTATATGATATAATCTTTTAAGGAGGAAATTATGAAAAAAGTTATTTATACTTTTCTTTTAATTATGGCTATCACTTTAGTTAGTGCATGTGGTAAAAGTGAAAGTGTAGTTGAAGAAAATAAGAAAGAAGTTTTAAAAGTTGGAATGGAGTTAAAATGGCCTCCATTTGAAACTATTGATCAAGATGGAAATCCTGTGGGACTAAGTGTAGATGTAGCTTATGAATTAGGGAAAGCTCTTGGTAGAGAAGTCGAAATTGTTGATACTGCTTTTGGTTCTTTAATACCAGCATTAGAAACTGGAAAAATCGATATAATAATTGCTTCAATGTCTATTACAGAAGAAAGAGCAAAAAAAATCAATTTTTCTGAACCTTATTTCTATTTTTCATTAATTACTTTATTAAATAAAGATAGTGGAATAGAAACAAAAGACGATTTATTTACTAAAGAAGGATTAAGATTTGTTGGACCTAAAAGTTTTGTATCATTAAAGATACCTGCTGAAAAAGCAAACAAACCTATCCTAAGAGAATTTGATGATAAAAGTAGTGCTGTGTTAGAAGTTGTACAAGGTAAAGCTGATGCATTTATAATAGATGCAATTGCTGCTAGTGAGTTTAACATGAAATATCCAGATAATACAAAAATTCTTTGGGATCCTGTTCAACAATCTAAAATAGGTATGGGTATGAGAAAAGATGATGTAGCCCTACTTGAAGAAGTAAATAAATTTATAAGTGAATTAAATACAAATGGTGTTTATGATAAACTTGCAGAAAAATATAATAGTACAATAGAAAAAAGCTTGCCAGGCCAAACAATAAAGTTCTATACGGAATCTAATGAATAAAAGAATAATTAAAGGGCTTAATTTTATCTTAGCCCTTTTTATTTATTTAGCATTTATCTATTATATTATAAACAACATACCTGCAAGTAATTTTAGTTTTTCATTTTTAGCTCCCTATAAGGATCTAATTATTAGAGGGTGGTTTAATACTATTGGCATTAGTATTGCTTCTCTATTTAACAGTTTAGTACTAGGTTTTATTTTGTATTTACTTTTAACAAACAAAGTACCATATCTAAGATATTTTTTACATTCTTTAGGAGAGATATTTAATCAAGTTGTTTTCGGTTCTCCACTTTTAGTTTTTGTTCTCATAACTTATTATTTTATTGGAACAGCTTTTAATAATGAAAATAGATTAGTACTTGGTATCTCAGCCTTAAGCTTTTATATGGCTCCCTATATGGCAAACTTATTTAAAGGAGCTATAGAATCTATTAACAAAGACCAACATGTTGCAGCAAGTGTATTTGGTTTTAATACTTTTCAAAAATATAGATATATAATTTTACCTCAAATAAGTAAAATTATTTTACCACCATTAACAGGAAATTTAACTTTTATTGTAAAAGGTAGTGCTTTACTTCATATGATTGGTTATAATGAATTATTTTATTCTATAGCTACTGCTCAAAGTAGAACTTACGCTTTTACAGAAGGGTATATTTTATTATTAATATCATATTTATTAATAACAATTCCTCTTATAAAAGTAACTAATTATCTCGAAAGGAAGTACAGTAAATGAATTTGATAGTAAAAAACCTTTTTAAATCATATGATAAAAAGGTATTAAATGATGTAAACCTTGAGATTCAAGATAAAAGCATAGTTGCTATTATTGGTCCAAGTGGAGGTGGAAAATCAACTTTTTTAAGACTCTTGTCTGGAATTGAAGAAGCTGATAAAGGGACTATATTAGTAAATAATATTTTAGTTGAGAAAAAAAATATAAAAGAATATCATAAACAAATTGGTTTCGTTTTTCAAAGTCACTCATTATTTCCACATCTTAGTGTTCTAAAAAACATTACATTAATTTTGGAAAAAGTACATAAAGTGAATAGAGTAGAAGCAGAAAAAAAAGCCAAAATCTTACTAGAAAAATTTGGGTTAATTGAACATATTGCTAAAAAACCAAAACAACTAAGTGGTGGTCAATCACAAAGAGTTAGTATAGTTAGAAGTTTAGCTATTAATCCAAACATACTATTTTTTGATGAACCTACTAGTTCACTTGATCCTATACTTACTTTTGAAGTATTAGATACAATAAAAAAACTTAAAGAAGAAGAAAAAGATTTTATAATTGTTACTCATGAAATTGGTTTTGCCCGTGAAGTAGCAGATTATATTTTGTTCATAGATAAAGGCAATATTATAGAACATGGAGATAAAGAACTTTTGCAAAATCCACAAAGTCCTGAACTTCGTGAATTTCTTTCAAAAGTACTTAGTTGGCACCAATAAAAAAAACTTGTATTTTTTATGAAAATCTGTTATAATTATGGCTCCTGTTTAGGTATTAAGTTGCCTAGACAAATCCAAAGGAAGGAGGACATATTTAATGAGAAAATATGAAATCATGTACATTGTTCTTCCTACATTAACAGAGGAAGATAGAACAGCTACAATAGCATCAGTTGAAGAAACTTTAAAAGCTGCAGGTGCTGAGAACTTAGCAACTGAAAAATGGGGAGAAAGAAAATTAGCTTACCCTATTGACAAGAAAGAAACTGGTTTCTACGTATTAACTACGTTCGAAATTGATGGTACTCAATTGTTTGATGTTGAAAAGAAATTAAACATCAATGAACAATTAATGAGATACATCATCGTAAGAAAAGGGTAATTCCTTTTGGTGATATTTCATTCAAATTTTAGGAGGTGAAAATTGTGGCTGATTTCAAAAGAAGAAGAAGAAGAAAACTTAGAGTTAAAGCAGAAGAAATCAATTATAAAAATGTAGATTTATTAAAAAGATTTATGTCTGACAAAGGTAGAATAAACCCAGCTAGAGTAACTGGAGCAGATGCTAAGTTACAAAGAAAGATTGCTAAAGCAATCAAAAGAGCTAGACAAATGGCTTTATTACCTTACACTGTAAGAACTTCAAGATAATTGAAAAGCAAAACAGGAGTTTAACTCCTGTTTTTTTAATTTAGAATAATCTATTTTTGTCTTTAATTTCCCAATTAATTTCTTTCAAACCATGTTTTTTCAAATATTCATTACAAGTAATAAAATGATTATTACCAAAAAAACCTCTATTAGCAGATAAAGGACTTGGATGAACTCCCTTTAGAACAAGATGTTTTTTTGAATCTATTAATTTTTCTTTTTTTATTGCAGCATTTCCCCACAAAATAAATACTATATTTTCTCTCTTTTCAGACAACAATTCTATAGTTTTATCTGTAAATTTTTCCCAACCTTTATTTTTATGAGAATGAGCTTTATTTTCTTCTACTGTAAGTACTGTATTCAATAAGAATACGCCTTCTTCTATCCAAGATAGGAGGTTGCCAGTAGAAGGTATAGAGTATGAATATTCATTTTTTAATTCTTTATATATATTTTTTAATGATGGCGGAACTTTAACCCCTTCTTTTACAGAAAAGGCTAAACCATGCCCCTGCCCTTTACCGTGATAGGGATCTTGACCTAATATTACAACTTTTATTTTGTCAAAATCTAAATAATTATATGCATTAAAAATTTCTTCTTTAGGGGGATATATTCTTTTATTATTGTATTCTTCTTGAATAAATTCCATTAATTTTTTAAAGTATTCTTTTTCCATTTCTTCTTTTAATTCAACTTGCCAATTATTTTTTATCATATTTTCCTCCATAAAAAAATTATAACAAAGATAATATAATTTATAAAGGTTTTTCAAAAAAAATAAGTAGATTATTTTTTTCATAATCTACTTACTACAAAACTTTCACCATAATAACACATGGATTTTCTTTTCCCCAAATTTCTTCTACTTCATCAACTTCCAAAAATCCACACCGTTCATAAAATAATCGAGTTAATGCATAATATTCATCTGGATGGCTTTTACTTAAAGTTTTCACCATTAATAATTTAAAGTTTTTTTGTTTTAAAGAAGTTTCAACTTTTTGAATAAGTTTTTTCCCAAAACCTTTGTTATGATATTTTTTCTTCACTCCCATAGATAGTATTTCACCTGTACTCATTGAGTTTACTTTTAAAGACAAATACCCAATGTATTCACCGTTAAAATTCAAAGCAAAAAAAGGCAATAACTTTCCTTTTTCTATATAACTTTTACAAGTTTCTTCTAAACCAAACCACTCAGGTAAATCATCTAGTATTTCTTTTGTGATTTGCCCCTTCAAGTTTTCATCTCGAACTTCGCAAACCCTCAATATCATGGCCATAATACCCCATTTCTCAGATTCTTATCTACCCACAGCCAACTAAAATTATACCAAATTTTATGGAACTTTTCCACTAATCTATGAATTTTTTATAAGCATAATAATTAGGGTAAATTATTTTCTTTTAAAAAAGCCGGCAAAAGCCGGCTAGATATTATTTATTAACTTTTTCAGCTAATTTTTTTCCTACTTTAAAGCTAACAACTTTTTTAGCAGGTATTTTGATTTCTTTACCAGTTTGAGGATTTCTTCCTATTCTAGCTGCTTTTTCTTTAACTTCCCATTTTCCCCATCCTATGAAGTTAACTGAGTCTCCACTTAATAAAGCTTCTTCTACTGTTCCTAAGAAAGCTGTTAATTTTCTTTCAGCTTCAGCTTTAGTTTCAAAGTTTCCTCTCTCAGCAAATAATGCAACAAATTCTTTTCTATTCATTTTTCGGCCCCCTTGTATTATTTTATCTTACTATTAACTTATATAGCACATAATAATTAGAAATACAAGTATTTTGCTAAAAAAAAAGTAATTTCCTTCAAAAAAAGTATTTTTATTAAAAAAATATCTAATTTTTTAATCTTTTTTTAACTTTTTTTACTGTGACCAAAATTCATAATTAGAATGAATTAATTTTCTCAAACAAATATATTTTTACTTTGACAATTAAAATTATTTTTTATAGATAATACTTTGTATATGAAAAAAATGAAATGAAGAATATTAATATAATACTAACTAAATATCTAAAATCATACTCTATATTTCTTATTTTCCTAAACACAGTAATTTTATTGTACACATAATTATAGAATAAATAACCCATTAATAACATAATAAAATAAACAAGTGTTTTTTGAACATATGCTTTTGTATCTATATGAAAATCTAAATCATAGATAAAGTTCATTACTTTTGTACCAAATACTCCTCCTAATAGAGACAAAAAAGACATAGTATAAAAAACAAAATATTTGTTATATGGTATAGATATTTTTACTTTACCTAGTGTACTTTCACCAAACAAAATACTTATAAATTTTACAAAACTAAATATGGTACCCAGATTTATAATATGAAAAAGTATCATAAAAAATTGGGTATTCGCATCTTTTGCCATAAAATATTTTGAGATACTCCCATTAAAGAATGGAGCACCTGTTATAGACAAAGCTCCTACCAAAAGTGGAATAGCAACATAAGGGTAATCTTTAAAAACTCCTTTGATACCGTTTACTCTATTTGATTTGTACCTCTTAATTAGTGCACCTAATGTTATAAATAATAAACCCTTAAAAAGACTATGATTTATTCCATGGTATAAAGCACCATAAGTACTATAATCGCCATTTAGGTTATACGCATAAAATATTAATCCCATTTGACTTATAGAATGGTAAGCTAGTATATATCTTAGATTTTTCTGTGCAATTGCTAACAAAAAGGCAACTATTGCCGTAATAGCTCCTAATAAGGCGAATAAAAGGCTTAAATCAAAAACTTCGCCAAATATACTCTGAACCTTTATAAAAACCATGAAACTAGCTTTAGAGCTCACTCCTGCTAACAACAAAGGCATTACTGCTGGATTTGACGGAGTAGCATAACTTCTCCTTACCCATGACCATAAAAAACCAATACCACATTTGAATAATACTCCTGTGATTATAAAAGCATATGGAATTTTTAATATCTCTTTATCTACATTGTTTACCAAATCTCTTAGCATATCTATATCTAAAACGCCAAATATTCTATAAATAAAGCCTAAACCTAATAAAAAGAACATCATTGCAACCATGTTTAAAAGAAAGAATACCATTCCATCATAAATTATTCTATCTTTTTTGTTAAACATAATCAAAACTGTAGTGACAATCGTTGCAACTTCTATTAAAACATAAATATTAAAAAGATCATTTGATATAATAAGACCACACAATAATCCTTGTAAAATTAATGTCAAAAATGCAAATTTTTTATTAAAATAACTTTCTTTATATGAATATATATAAGCTAGGAAAAATAAGAAATTAGCCATTAGAACTAATGGAAAATTTATTCTTGTTCCTTTTAGCAAAATTCCAACAGGACTTGTCCAAACACCTGTTTGAGTTACTAATGTTCCTTCTTTTAATATAAAAGTATAAATATATACTCCGTAAATTAGAAATAAACTCTGTACTCCTATTACAATTTCTCTAT
Source organism: uncultured Fusobacteriaceae bacterium (assembly GCA_964536535.1). Taxonomy (GTDB): domain Bacteria; phylum Fusobacteriota; class Fusobacteriia; order Fusobacteriales; family Fusobacteriaceae; genus CAZFBB01. The sequence goes on along the minus strand of CAZHXU010000003.1, from coordinate 18,366 downwards.
GTTTTTTAGGATTAGTAAGATAGATTAAAACTGATGTTATCACTGGTAATAGTATAAACCAAAATAAGTTATTCATCTTCTTCCTCCCTCTTTTTCTTTAATATTTGATCCCAATTACTACTTCCATATCTCCTAACTAGAGTAATATATAAAATCAAACTTAGAGATACTACTGCTAAACCTATTACTACTGCAGTTAGCATTAAAGCTTGTGGCATAGGATCAGCTTTTAATAATCCTTTACCTATTGGTGGAATCAAACTATCATTAAATCCTAAAGATACAAAAAACAAGATAACTCCTACTTGCATAATGTTTAGAGAAATTATTGTTTTTAAAACACTTTTATTCCAAATTATTCCATATAAACCTATGGCAAATAATATTAAACTAACATACACTGCTCTTTCTGAAAACATAAATCACCTACTCTTTGTTAAAGATAAATATTAATAATATTACTGATAATCCACAGTAAACTTTTAAACCTATTAAAAAATTAACTACTTTAATAAATAGCAAATTTGAACTTGGTCCATTATATGGACTTCCGAAAAAAACAAATATTATTGTCAAAATCACTATGGATAAAAAAAGTAGTTTTTCTAAAAATTGTATAAACTTCATATCTGACTGTGTAAAACCAAATACTAAATATCTAATAATAAGAGTTCCTGCAAGTACAGCTCCTCCTTGGAATCCTCCTCCTGGAGAAGTTGTTCCATTTACAATTATATATAAACCAAATAAAAATATAAGAGGATTTACTATTGGAATAATCTTTCGTATAATACTTGAATTAGCTACCATTTTTTACTTCCTTTCTCTTTTGCAAAATGAAGAACTCCAACAATACTAACTAATAAAAGAAGTGTTTCAAATAAAGTGTCAAATACTCTTGTTTGCAGATAAACTGCTGTTACTATATTGCTTGATCCACTTTCTCTTTGTATATTTTCAAGTAAATATTCAATAGTTTCTGTATTTTGCATAGGAATATCTAATACAGGTGCTAGGGATGGTAGAAGTATTATTAAAAATATTAGTGCTAAAATCATACTATATATTTTAAGTTTCAAACTAAACCACCTCCATCTAAAATAATTGCATTTGGTAATTTTCCATTTTCTATCCATTCAGTAAGTTTTTCTCTCTTAAAAACTTTTTTTGTATAATAAATATGGTAATCACCCTCAATTATTCTTACGATAATATCACATTCTCTTCTATCTCTAATAAGACTTAATTCATTGTCTCTTTCGACAACATCAAGTTGTAATTCATACTCTTGTGCAAACTGTAAAAAATATTTTTCTACATGGAAAGCATTAATATCTTCTGTTCTAAAATATCCAATCCTAAATATTTTCTTTTCTCTTAATGCAATAAGAAGTAAAATAGTACTAAATAAACAGCCTATTACTACTTCTGCAAGAGCTACATCTGGAGCATTCAAAATAGTATAAGTTACTACTGCTAACAAAGATAAAACTTCTAAAAAAAGTATACTTCTAATTAGTATATTACTTTCTACAGCAAATATTGCTACAGTTATTAGACCTATTAATATTATTATTTCCATTACTTTTCCTCCTTTACATAAAGACCACTTAAGTATGCTCCCCTTGCTAAAACATGAGAACTTATACTATTAAGAAGAATATATATAAGTGCAAATAAAAGTAATTTAAATATATCTATTTCTCTCCCTTTGTAAAAGATAAGACCAATAACTATAGTCAAAAAACCAGCTACATCAATTACACTTGAAGCTAACATTCTAGAGTAAAATTTTTTATATCTAAATAAAGCAATCGTACCAAAAATAAGGAATATAAAACCTATAGTTATAAATATTAATCCTAAAATTTTCATTACACATCACCTTTTGTACTAACAAATTGGCTAATAAAAATAACCGACCATAGTCCTAATATCCCATATGCAAGAGACATATCTAAAAGATATGGTAATTTTTTTTCTATAGATAAAAAAATCAAAAAAATAACAACTTTAGAAGTAATAATATTTAATGCTAATAGTCTATCCCAAAAACTTGGTCCTTTAATAAGCCTTAGAAGGGAAAAACATATTAAAAAAAGTAAAAAAAACATTAATATTTTAATCATCTTCTTTCCTCCTATCTGTTAGTAGATTCTCAAAAGTCCCTTTGACATTTTCTCCTATTTCTTCTTTATTATCTCCTTCCATATCTAAACCAATAACCCAAAGTGTTTTCTTTTGTTCAGTTATAGTTACTGTACCAGGAGTTAATGTTATCGATGTGGCAACTATAACTCTTTGCCAATGATTTTCTATTTTTGTAGGTATTTTAACTACTTTAACATCTTCTTTTCCTTTTATAATATAAAAAATCATTTTAAAACTTGCTTTATAGATTTCAAATATCAATAGAAAAAAATATGAAATGATTTTTAAGGGTGATAAATTTAATTTTTCTTTCTTCCCTTTATCTATATAAAATATTCTTGCTTGGATAACTGCTGCTACAGATGAAAAAAATATAGCTTCAAAAATTGTAGTATACTCAAAATTTCCCTGTAGTGTACACCAAATAATAACACCTATTATTAAAGTTGGTAAACTTATATGTTCTCTCATACTATACCTCCTTTTAATTTAGACTATAATACAAATAATTCTATTTTATGTCAAATTAATTTTAAATTATACTTAATTTTACCCCAAGTTTGTAAGAAATAAGTTAATTTTTTTTATTTTCTATATTATTTTTTTAAACAAAGAAAGACGGCAGGGCAGCCGTCTTTCGAGGAAGGACTATATATTATTATATAGTCTTAAAGCAGAAAATAAAGGGACACATTGACTGTGTGTCTCTAAGGGTCTTTAAGGATTCATTCATTTAGTTTAACCTGATAAGGGTATTCAGGCAAGGTAAACCTTTACTAAAGAATGACAGTTAAACTGTATTGTTGAATTAATTACAGCTTCTATATTTATTATAATAAAAAGAGTAAGTTTCTAGTAAGTTTTTAGTAAAAATATAGTTAAATTATAAAAAAGATTCATATTGACTAAAAATTTAAAAAAAGTTAAGATATATAGGTACTTAAGGAGGTTTTATGCTTGGATTGATTAGAGAAAATGAAGAAATAAATTATATAGATAAGAGCATGTTAGATAGCTTAATTAAAGAAGCTGATTTAAAAATTATCGATACTAGATCAAAAGCTGAATTTGATAACTTAGATACTATTGAAGGTGCAATAAATATCCCTATTAATTCAAAAGAATTTGAAGAAAGAATTAGTAAATTGGAAAAAAACTATAGATATTTGGTTTATTGTAACAATGGTAGAAGAAGTGAAATTTCATTAAAATATTTTAAAAACAAAGGATTTAAAGAAATCTTGTTATTGAAAAGAGGTTTAGAAGGAATCTTTCGAGATTAACCTTCTTTTTTTATACAGGATAATCCTAAAAAAAATTGTATATGAAATTGGGTGATTTGATGAAAAAAGATTTAGATCTTATAGATGGAAATATGTATAAAAATATTTTTGAAATTGCAGTGCCTGCAAGTACCGCATTTATATTTAATACGCTTTTTAATATTACTGATACTTTGTTTACAAGTCATATTGGAACAGAAGCATTAGCTGGTTTATCTCTTTCTTTTCCTTTATTTTTTATTGTTATATCAATAGGAGCAGGTTTGTCCACTGGGGTTACTAGTCTTATTGGAAATAGTTTGGGAGAAAAAGATTATGAAAAAATAGAAAAAATCGTAAAATCTTCTTTTACTTTAGCTATAATTATTGCTTTATTTGCAACTGTTATTAGTATTGGAATCTTACCTAAAACTTTTGAAATTATGAAAGCAAGTAATAAAGCTAGTTATTATGGTATAGAATATATGAAATATATCTATCTTGCTTTTATATTGTTTATTGCTAATTATCTCTTAAATGGATTTTTAGTTGCTCAAGGCAATACTAAAACATATAGAAATTTTGTTATTTTTGGTTTCTTTTTGAATATAGTACTAGATTATCTATTTACTATTTATTACAATTTTGAAACTAAAGGTGTAGCTTTTGGGACAATAATTGTTCAATTAATTGGTTTTATATATTTATTTTATAATCTTAAAAAAACAGATTTGTACAAGGACAAAATAGGATTTATTTTTGATAAAAAATTATTTGGCGATATTTTGAAACAAGCTATTCCAGCAACTTTATCTATGTTAACTATTGTTATTGGTTCATTTATAATAAACTACTTTGTAAGTGATACTAGTGGAAGTAATGGTTTAGCTGCTTATGGTATATCTCTTAGAATCGAACAAATACTACTTTTGCCTACTATAGGACTTAATTCTGCTGTACTGAGTATTACTAGTCAAAACTACGGCGCAAGAAGGTATGAGAATATCACTTTAGTTTATAAAAAAACTCTCATTATTGCACTTGGTTTTTTGACTTTTGCAATGATAATATTATTTTTATATTCACAAATACCTCTTAGACTATTTACTAAAGAAAAAGATATTATTAATATAGGAGTAAGTTATTTTAGAGTAGAAGCTTTTGTTCTTTATACCTATAGTATCCAAACTATTTCTATTGCTATTCTACAAGGAATGAAAAAACCAAAATTTGCAATTATTATAGGATTATTAAGACAACTAATACTACCTCTTCTTGTTTTCAAAATATTTATATATTATTTTGGATTAAATGGAATTTGGTATGGAATTTTTATAATCAATTGGTTTGCTGTATTTATAACAATAGCTTATACTAAAAAAAATTTGGTTACATTAATATAAAAGGTTGGCATAAATGCCAACCTTAAACTATTTTATTTTTTGTTATAACTTCTAACATATCATAAACTTTTGAAACTAGATACGTTGGACTATATTCTTTTAAAAGTTCGTAACTATCAAAACCCCAAGATACTGATAATATATCAATATTAAGTTTTTTACATACTTTTAAGTCACGAAGTTCATCTGCTACATATAACAAATCATTTTTTTCTATTTGATGTTTTTTTATATATTTTTTAAGAACGTCTACTTTCCCATATAAACCTTTACTTGAATATACTTCATTTACAAAGTCTAAACTTTTTTCCCGTAAAAAATTTAATATATTTTCTCTGGAATTTGTAGAAATTATAGAAATTATATAACCTTTTTTATTTAATTCTCTTAAAACTTCTTCAATTTGATCAAAAAGATTAATTGAATTTAATAACTTAGCATATCTTCCTTTTGCTTCTTTTATCAACTTCAAGATAATCCAAGGTTTATAGTAAGGAACACCTATAGCTTTAAATCTATCATTTATTGGTAATTTACTAAGATTTCTATATTCATCCATTGTCAATTTTTTATAGTTATATTCAACTGCCATATCATTATATACTTTTAAAGCAACATTAGCCGAATCTGCTAAAGTCCCATCAAAATCAAAAACTATATGTTTATACACCGAAACACCTACCTAAATTTTTTTATAGTATATCATTTAAGGTTGATATTAGCAACATATAATATAATTAGCTATCTAATAATTTCAATACTTCATCTATAGCTATTGCTTTACTAAAGTAAAATCCTTGATATAAATTACATCCGTTATTTCTAATAAATTCTAACTGCTCTTTTGTTTCAATTCCTTCTACTATAACTTCCAATCCTAATGTATGACCCAAATCAATTATAGCTTTTGTAATAGGGCTTTCTTCTTTGGGATTCACAACATCTTTTATAAAAAATCTATCTACTTTTAAAGTATCAAGTGGTATTTTTTGCAAATAACTAAGGGATGAAAAAGCAATTCCAAAGTCATCTACAGAAATTTTTATTCCCATTCTTTTTATACCTTCTAATATTTCTATAGAATTTGATGGATTTTCCATAATAGCACTTTCAGTAAGTTCTAGTTCAAAATTCTTTTCTTCTATCATGTATTTATCAAGCATATGAGCTAAATCAGGAATCAAACTTGGGTTTTCAAGTTGTCTAGCTGATAGATTAGCTGATACTTTTATGTTTTTATAACCTTTATCACCTAATAATTTTATTGTTTTTATAGTTTCTTCCATAACAAAATTTCCAAGGGGAATAATATGTCCTTCTTCTTCGGCTATTGGAATAAATTCACCAGGAGAAACAAAACCTATTTTTTTGTGATTCCATCTTAATAAAGCTTCTAAACCTTTTATATTTCCTTCCAAATCTACTTTTGGCTGGAACAAGAGATAAAATTCATTATCTTTTATACCTTCTTTCATAGTTTGAATTAATAATTTTTTTCTTTCTACTTTTTCTTTTACACTTTCGTCATAAAGCCTTATCTGATTAATTCCTGCTTTTTTTGCAGATAAAAGTGCATCTTTACTGTATGTAGTTATTTCTTCACCTTTTATTTTGCTACAATTGCCAAAACTAATTCCTATGTTAGTATCTATATGCACATAATTATTCTCTATTAATATAGGTGCTGCTAAACTGAGTGAAATCAGATTTGCTTTTTCTTTGATTTTTGATAAATCTACTTTATTTAATAAATCGACCATTAAAAACTCGTCTCCATCAACTCTAAAAATCAATGAATTATCTTTTGCAAAAGTTTTTAATCTCTCAGTTATTACTTCTAAAACTTTGTCACCCCTATAGTGACCAATGGTTTCATTTACTAACTTAAATTTATTAATATCCAAATAATATAGAACAATTTCTTTTGTATTATGTTTTTTTATTATTTTTTCTATAATTTTTCTATAAGCAAGTAAATTAGGTAATTTAGTTAAGTCATCTTCATAATGACTTCTTTCCAAAATCTCATATTGTTTCTTATTTTTCTTGAATAAAATTGAGATTACTACTGCTGCAATATTTATTACTATTAATTCAGCCAAGTCTTCTATCAAATCACTTAATGTAAAATTTAGCGAATGGACATATACACTCGATAGTATAAAAGTAAAAAATATAGGATGTATACTGCCTGGATTTAGGAGGACATAGAGTAGAGGAATAAAAATAAATAATTCTTCTATATCTTCCAATTCAAAATGATAATAAAAAGAAATACCTACTATCAAAAGTATCGATAAATAACTTAAAAATACTTTTAATTTTTTTCTCTCTCCTTTGTACAAATAAATAATAATCCCCGTATATACCAGTAAAAATACTGCCATCAAATTATCACTTTTCAAATCCAAAAAACCAAAAATTATTATCATTAAGTTAATCAAAATAAATCCAAATCTTACTGAAGAAAATTTGTTTTTTTCTAACCCAAATGAAAAAAATTCAATCCAATTCATAAAATATCACCATCTTTCATCTAACTCCCACTAATAAGAGTATACCTTTTTATACTAATATTTCAAGAGTTTTGTTACCAAAAAAATAAACTTCTTATATTTTCTATAATTTTTATATGTTTTAACAAGACTTAAGTTAAAAAACTTTATTAAATATCAATAAAAAGAAAAAGAGCATAAAGCCCTTATTATAATTTTATTCCATTTTTTTTGACAAAATCATTTACTTTTTTCAAGTCTTCTACCGTATCTACTCCTAAAATCTTGTGGTCTGTTTCAACTACTTTGATTTTATATCCATTTTCAAGGACTCTTAATTGCTCTAAAGATTCTGATTTTTCTATTGGAGTTTGTGGCATTTTTGCATAAGCTATAACAAAATCTCTTTTATATCCATAAACACCAACATGTTTATAATAAACATCCATATTAAGATTCCTTCTAAAAGGAATAGGACAACGAGAAAAATAAATTGCAAAATCATCTTTATCGCATATAACTTTTACATTATTTGGATTGTCTATTTCTTCTAAATCATCTAATTTATACTTTAATGTAGCCATTTGTAATTTTTTATCTTCTACAAAAGGTTTTATTAAAGAATCTATCATATCTGGATTAATAAGTGGTTCATCTCCTTGAACATTAATAATAACTTCATAGTCTTTGTAATGATTTGCTACTTCTGCTATTCTATCTGTTCCTGTTTCGTGATTTTCACTTGTCATAATTACTTCTCCACCAAAGTCTTCCACTACTTTTTTTATACTTTCATGGTCTGTAGCAACAACAACTTTATCAAGTTTACTTAACAAACTTCTTTTATATACCCACTCTATCATAGGTTTTCCATCTATTAATTCTAAGGGTTTCCCTTGAAATCTTGTACTTCCATATCTAGCTGGTATAACACCTAAAAACTTCATTATGACCTCCACCTTCTGTGAAACCACATCCATTGTTCTGGATACTCACTGATTATCTCTTCAAATATTTTTACTACTTTTTGTGTATTAACATCAACATCTTCTTTTCTATTTCCACTGATCTCAGGTATAAATTCTCTATCAAATTTTATTATAGATTTATTATTTTCATCAAAAATATTATATGCAATAATAATTGGTACATCATATTTTATACCCAAAGTTATTGCCCCATTACTTGCAGTTGTATCTTGTCCGAAAAATTTCACTTTACTACCTTCATCATAATGATCACTAAATAAAGCTACAACACCTTTGTTTCTTATTGCTTTAACTAATTCTCTCATGGCAAGGTTACTTTTGTATATTAGGTTAACACCTGTTCTTCTTCTATTATCATTCATGTATTTATCTAACAAAATGTTTTTTTGTTTTTTTATTACATCATAAAGTTTATAGTCTTTTGCTAACTTTAAACTTGCTTCAAATGCACCCATATGAAGTGTTATAAAAATAACTCCTTTTCCTCTACTATGAATTTCTTCAAATAACTCAAAGTTTTCATAAGATATTTTGTTATCATCATGGATAATATCTGGTACCCACAAACTCATCATAAAAGTTTTTAACATAGTTTCATAACTCTTAATAGCTATTTCTTCAACTTTTTCATCTGAATAATTAGGAAATGCATTTTTTATTTGTTTCAAAGTTATTTCTCTTCTTTTTTTTATTAATTTATATGCTAATCTTCCCAATCTTTCAGCAAATTTGTATCTTTTTTCCTCTGGAAATTTCATTAATATTTTTTGTGCAAATTTTAATAATCCCAATTCAATTTTAAATCTAAGCATATCATTCTCCTTTATATATAGCATATTTTACCATATGTTTTGGACTATTTCAATTTATTCCTTTTCTACTCTTGCTTTTAATTTACATTTCTATTATTATAAAAAGAAAGGAGGTATTATGAAAAAAATATTATTTATTGGCGATAGCATTACTGAATGGAATCCACTTAACCATACTTACTTAAAAAATCTTGGGAAAGCTGGTGGAACAAGTGGTGATATGATAAAAATCATAGAAAAAGAAAAAGGTGCATATGAAAAAGCTTTTATCCTTTGTGGTATAAATGACATAAATAACAACATTTCTGTTGAAAAAATATATGAAAACTATCTAAAAATAGTGTCTATAACAAAAAAAATCTCTGAAAAAACATTTATTATTTCTACTCTTCCAAGTCAAATTGAATTTGCTAATGGTTTTGTTAAAGATTTAAATGAAAAAATTAAAGGGATAGAAGGTACAGAGTTTTTAGATATTTATAATGAATTTTTAGACGAAAAAAATCTATTATCAAATGAATTTTCTATTGATAGTGTTCACCTAAATGATAAAGGATATATCCTTTTAAATTCTTTTATTTTGAAAAAATTTTATGATTATGAAAAATTTAATAATGTAAAAGAAAGATTTTTAGAATATACTCGTTTTCATACTACTTCTACCTCTAAAAATAAAAATACTCCTAGTACAATAGGGCAACATATTTTTGCTTATTTTTTGAAGGAAGAACTAATTAATATAGGAATGAAAGAAGTAGAAGTAGATAAATATTCTTATGTTACAGCTACCCTACCTAGCAATAGCAACAAAAATTTAAAAACTCTTGCATTTATTGCACATATGGATACAGCACCTGATATGAGTGGAAAAAATGTAAATGCAAAAATATGGGAAAATTATGATGGAAATGATTTGTTTTTAAATGAAGATACTATATTAAGTCCTAAAGACTTTCCAGAACTATTAAACTATATTGGAAAAGAGATTATAACTACTGACGGGACTACACTTTTAGGTTGTGATGACAAAGGTGGTATTGCCCAAATTATAAGTGCTCTTGATTATTTAATAAAAAACCCTCAAATAGAACATGGTCATATTAAAGTGGCTTTTACACCAGATGAAGAAATTGGATCTGGATGTAAAGATTTTGATATAGAAAAATTTAATGCAGATTTTGCCTATACTATAGACGGTGGAGAACTGGGTGAGTTAGAGTTTGAAAACTTTAATGCTTGTAATTTTGAGTTAAATATTAAAGGAAGAAATGTACACCCAGGAAGTGCAAAGGACAAAATGATTCATGCAAGTTTAATTGCTATGGAATTTGAGAACCTATTACCACAACATGAAAAACCACAATTTACAGAAGCTTATGAAGGGTTTATTATGTTAACTGGTTTTGTTGGTCATGTTGAAGAAGCTAGGGTAAATTATATACTTAGAGACCATTCTAAAGAAAAATTTGAATATAAAAAGAAATTAGTTCAAGATGCTGTTGCTTTTTTAGAGAAAAAATATGAAAAAGCAAAATTTACATTAAAAATGGAAGATAGTTACTTTAATATGAGAGAAAAAATAGAACCTTGTATGTTTCTTATAGATATTGCTAAAGAAGCTATGATAAAAAATGATATAAAACCTTTAATAAAACCTGTTAGGGGTGGGACTGATGGAGCTAGACTTAGTTATATGGGTTTACCTTGTCCTAATATCTTTACTGGTGGACATAATTTTCATGGTAAATATGAATATGTTGTAAAGGAGTCTATGGAAAAGGGAGTAGAAGTTATTGTTGATATAATCAAAAATTTTACAAAATTGGAAATTTAACAATAAATCAATCTTTAAAAACCTATTAATAAAGCTAGAAAATTTTAGAGATATAAAAAATTTAGATTAAGTTAACAAAATGAACCTCTATAATTTCAATTGTTTGAACTCCTAATGACGAGTTTTGAAATTTAGTGAATGTTGTGACTGCTTAATCACAATACTTAATTTTTACTAAATAAGGAAGATTTATCTGACGTAGATTTTTTATGTCTTTTAAGACTTTGGTTACTTTTGTATCAAAACAAAGGACAAAGAATAATGAAAAAACTTCTAATTCACAAAAAAAGGACTAAATTCTGAGAAATTAGTCCTTTGTCTTCAATCTGAACTAATTTTTATAAAATCAGTTCCTTTTTATTTTGTTTTTTAATATTATTCGTTTATATAAAATCTTACTTCTTTAATTTTGTTACTTATTACTCCGTTATTTTTTCCAAAACTTTTTCCATAAATAACTTCCATTCGTCCATCTCTATTACTATCTTTATATATTTTTAATAACACATAATAATTATATTCTTCTTCAAAAGGTTCACTAACATTTATAAGTAACCTTTTTTTTGTATTATTTCCTTGAGAATGTTCAATATTATCATAAATTATACTCTTAACACTTGAGGCAATTTTTTCTTCTCCAACTTTATATTTCCAAATAGTAATATCGGCAAAACCATTTTCAAATGTTGTTAGACCTTCGGAAAAATCTAACTGTATCATAACTGAGTTATTATAAAAACCTTCTTTTGCTTCTACCCCCGAACACCCTACCAAAATAAATATGGTAAAAACTCCTAATATAATCTTTTTCAACATCTTAATCTCCTTGAATCTGTAATATATCACGTATAGTTTACAATTTTTAAGATAAAATTACAACTATTATATTATATATCAAACTAATTCTTTTATCAATTGACCTTCACTTATATCTTCATTATACTCTTCTAAGAATCTATGAGCACTTAATTTTATTCCAATTGCTCCAATTGGTGCTGTAATAAGTACTGCTATAATAGATAAAGCTTGTATTATTTCACCACCAGCTACACCCATTTGAAGTGGTATACCTGCTTTTGCTGATTGCACAGTTGCTTTTGGTAAATAAGCAATAACACAAAATAATCTTTCTTTACTATTAAGATTTGTACCAATTAAAGAAATAAGTACTCCTAAACTTCTCATAAAAAGTGATATTCCAACAATAGTTAAACCTGTAAAAAATAAATCTCCTGCTAATTTGGGATTAATCGCTGTTCCAACAAGGGTAAATAAAAATATAGATCCAATTGTCCATGCTTTTTTTAATTTTGTTATGATATCATTTGCTACATCTTCAAAATAATTTGTAAGTACATAACCCATAGCCATTACACCAATTAATGAATTAAAAAAAGACAAATGATAATGCTCTTCTACTATCCTCATTCCTATAGCTAATGTAGATATTATTATTGCACTAAATGTACTGTTATTAACAAGTCTACTTAGTTTCCCTGATACAATAGCAAAAACTATTCCTACTGATAAACCAACAACTATTGAAATTGGCACATTAAGTAAGTTTCTTGCAACAGATCCACTACCAAAGTACAAACCAATAAATGTAGTAAATAATGCAATTGCAATACTATCATCTGCACTTGCTCCTGTAAGAAGCATTTGAGGTATAGCTTTTTTTTCTCCTAACCTTCTTTGGATAAGGTCTACCATACTAGGCACTAGTACTGCTGGACTAACTGCTGCTATTATAAACCCAAGTATTCCTCCTTGAACAAATGTAAAACCTAATATTTTTACAGCCAAAAATGCTACTGTAAATCCTTCTATAGTTGCTGGTAATATGCTTAATAAAAGAGCTGGTCTACCTACTTTTTTTATCTGTGCTGTTTTTATTCCAAACCCGCCAATAAGCAAAACTATTACTAATGCTACACTTTTTAGATATTTTCCTATTTCAATCACTTGTGGATCTATTATTGAAAGATAAACATTAGCTATACATCCCCATACAATCATTCCAATTAGTTTTGGAAGTTGTATTTTATTAGCTAACTCACCTGCTATATAACCTCCTATTAACAAAACTAAAAATCCAAGTAAAATATTCATCTTCTTACCTCTCTCTATTTAAATTTTAATATTAATAACAAAAAAAAGACTTCTATAGATAGACTTATCCTATCTACAGAAGTCATTAGCAACAAGTGCGGTTCGTAGCTTTTTTGCTACAGGAGGAACATCATCTCCTAATATTTATTAAATTTTACCATCAATTAGAAACTTTTGTCAATATGCTTTTAAAGAATTTTTCTCTCAATGGGTATATAATAAATATATAGGAGGAAAATTATGAATAATGATAAAAACAATAATATAAAATTTGTCCTTATAATCATCTTTTCTCTTTTGCTTTTACACCTTATCATAAGCAATTTGTAAATTATAAAGAGAATAAGCTGATTTTATAGTTATACTAAGTTAAAACTAAATAAAATTAATAAATCTTAAAAAAATTTCTTTGATTTGGTAATTTTTTTAAAAAACTAATCATATTTAAAGAAGATTTCTAATCAAAGGCAAAAGACTGATTTCATAAAAAATTAGTCTTTTTTTATTCTCTGTCATTTTTGTCTTGGTACAAAAGTAAATAAAATCCAAAAGACATAAAAATTCATTAGAAATCTCTCCAGTTTATCTAGGATCTTCTTGCTTTTTTTAAACAGATTACATAATCTATATGAAAACTTTCATTTGCCTACAGATTCTAGCATCAAATATGTCTAATTTCATTTATAATTTTTTTCTTTATAGGAAAAGTGGAAAAAATATGAAAAATGTTGTATATTATATTATTAGAATGTGAGGATAAAATGGAAATTATTCAAATTTTTAAAAATGAATACAATAATGCACAAGCAATCTCTATGAAAAAATACATGAGAAATCAATTTTCATTTTTAGGTATAAAAAATCCACAAAGACAACTTCTTCAAAAAGATTTTGTTAATAAAAATAAAGATTCTATTAATTGGCAAATGATAAAAATTCTTCTAAAAGAAGATGAACGAGAATTTTTTTATCTTGTTTTAGATTATTTAAAAAAGAGAAAAAAATTATTAAAAATAAATGATTTTGAAAAAATAGAGTTTTTAATCACTTATAAATCTTGGTGGGATAGTATTGATATCATAAGCCCTCATTTAGTAGGTCAATTAGTTACTACTTATCCTCAATTAAAAAAGGAAGTTATAAGATGGAGTAGAAGTGACAATATTTGGCTAAAACGTAGTTCCATACTATATCAATTAAAATTTAGAGAAAAATTAGATAAAGAAATTTTAATGGAAATAATAGAAAATACTAAAGATACCGAAAATTTTTTCATAGAAAAAGCTATAGGGTGGATACTTCGTGAGTATTCCAAAACTAATCCTATTTGGGTTGAAAGTTACTTGAATAAGGCTACTTTGCCTGTGCTTTCTAGGACAGAAGGATCAAAGTATATCACATCTGGTTAAATTACTTTACTTGCATCAAATTTCTTGTTTATTTCTATATTATTTGTTATAATAATTGTAATAAAACATTGGCATATTATCAGAAAGAGGTTCATATGAAGAATTTTTTATCTATAGAATTTAAGAATAAAAAGCAAAAAAGAATTGAAAAGTATGAATTTTATCAATTATACAAATATGCCCAGCTAATTGGAAAATTATGTAAGGAAGAGATGTTAGAAGATTTTCATTTTTTAATAGATTATTCGGAAATCACTCTTAACCTCTTAGATAATCAAATCAAAGCCCATTGGCTAAGTATAGAAGACTATGAAGATTATTTTGAAAAAGTAAAAAATTTATTGTTAGAAAACACCATCGAAAATGAAGATTTACATAAGGAACTAAATTTGTTAAGATGGATGCTCACAGAATATAAAAAAGACTATAATGAGTTTAGACTAACTCAAGTTTTATAGATTTTAGAAAGGAGTGGAATTTAATGATTGTAATAGCAAATTTTGGAGGTAGTAAAAAATAATTAGTACCTCCAGTAATTATTCTTAAAAAAATTATGGAGGAAAAATGAATAACAAAGGTAGAGTAACAGCAGTTTTTAAAGGAATTTATAAAGTTAAAGTTAATAATGAAGATTTTTTAGTTGATATTAGAGGGAAATTAAAACACCAAAATATTTTTCCCGCTGTAGGTGATTATGTATATTTAGATAAAGAAAATACCATTATCGAAGAAGTATTGGAAAGATTTAGTAAAGTATCTAGAAATATAGCTGGTAATACAACTAATGAACAAGTTATTGCTACAAATATAGATTATATATTTATTGTTTCATCATTAAATGATGATTTTAACCTTTCAAGACTAGAAAGATATCTTACACTTGTGTATGATAGTGGAGCTAATCCTGTTTTTATACTTACAAAAAAAGATATCGGTATAGATATAGATGAAAAAGTGGAAGAGCTTGAAAATATTGCTTATGGTGTTCCAGTTCATCTGGTAGGAAAAGATGATTTTGATTCTTTAGAACCACTTAAAAATTATTTGTCTGGTGGCAAAACAATAGCATTTATCGGTTCATCGGGAGTAGGGAAATCTACATTACTTAATAGTATCTTGGGTAAAGAAATAGCTCTGACGAAAGATATTAGAGAAGACGATAGTAAAGGAAGGCATACAACTACTCACAGAGAGTTGTTTGAAGCACATGAGGGATATATTATTGATACTCCTGGTATGCGTGAATTACAACTTTGGGGTGGAGATGTTAGTAGTTCTTTTGAAGACATTGAAGAACTCAGTAAAGAATGTAAGTTTAGAGATTGTTCACATAATAAAGAACCAAAATGTGCTGTACGTGAAGCTATAGCAAATGGTATATTAAGTCAAAAACGTTTTGATAACTATACCAAACTTAAAAGGGAGCTTGAATTGGTAGAAGTAAAAAAAACTCAAGGCTCTAAACAAATGGAAAAGAAAAAAATCATTAATATGATGGGAACTTTAGACGCTAGAAAAAACATAAAAAATAGAATTAAATAAAATAGATCCTTTCTAATTAGATAAATTTTATCTTTTTAGAAAGGATTTTTATTATACCTCAAATGTTATTCCTGTATACGAATATGAAGTATCAAATATAATTTTTTGAATAATTTCATAATTTTCATATGTTGTGCAATGACCTGTAATAATTTTTTGAATATTCAGATTTTTAATTTTTTCTCCTATTTCAAAAACTTCTACTTCCCTTACTCCCTTCAAATGCATACCTCCAACAAATGTAGTAATTCCAAATTTTTCTTGGGCTTTTTTTATTATTTCTACTACTCCATTATGAGAACATCCACTAATCAAAACTTTCCCTTCAATTACAAGTGCCATTTCATCAAAAAAATCATCTTTTTCTATACCATTTTCTGTTTTTACAAAAAAATGACTTTGATTATTTTCTATTTTTTCACCAAAATCACTTATTAAATAAAAGTTTCCTTCAATGTAGGTATCTTTTTCTATAAAAATAAATCTGTTTTTATACTTTTTATAATCAATATCAGTACCTATATACCTCAAGTTCCCTGTAGATTTTGATAATTTTTCTTGAAATATCTCTTTTTTACATATAATTTTGGCTTTTTTATTTATCTCCAAAAAGTACTTAAGCCCTCCTGTATGGTCATAATGACCATGACTTAATAAAACATAATCTACTTTTTCAAAATCTACTCCTAACAAAAGTCCATTTTTATAGAATAAATCTGTTTTTCCTGTATCAAAGAGTAGAGTTAGGTTTGAATATTTTATCAAATAACTTAAGCCGTGCTCATTAATTAAAGATTTATCATCCATTCCCAAATTATCCACTAATACTGTTATTTTTAACATAATTACTCCTATTGCTTATCCAAAATTTTCAAAGCTTTTTTCTTAAGAATGCTATCTACTATTTTTTTTCTACCAGATTTTAATATTCTCTGAAATGTTCTACGAGAAACTCCCATCTTCTCACAAGCTTCTACTTGACTATACTCTTCCAAATCACATAGTCTAATTGCTTCAAATTCATCTAAAGTTATTTCTGAAATTTCAAGTTCATTTAGAGGGATACCAGCAGGTTTAAATATTTGTTCTCCTTTTACATGTCTACAATTTCTTTTTATTTTCGGTCTCATAAAACTCCTCTTTTTAATATCTTCTACACTATAAAATTTAACTTATTTCTCACTTAAAGTCTAGTGATATCTAAAAGAGTTTTTCTAATGATTACAGGTACAATTTCTTTTGTGCTCCTTATTAAAATTATTATGGCTATTACACTTGTTTTCTTTTGACACTAATTTATCTTCTAAATATAAATTAACAATTTCTTTTAACCCACCACTAACACCAGCAATTACTCTAATATTTTTTTCGTCCAATTTATTTAATGCTTTCTGACCTATATTAAAAGAGATGATTTTATTTATATTTTTTTCTTTAAAAAAATCACTTATGTTATCTAAACCAATCTTAGCTTTTTCTATAAACTCTTCTTTTATTATCTTCGAGTTTTCTAATGTTACCACAAACAAATACTTAGAATGACCAAAATGTTCTTCTATATTTAATCTATCACTTGTAGGTAAAGCTATTTTTATTTTATTCATTTTTACCTCCTTTTTTTATCAAAGAAAATATATCAAATTTTATATTTTCCCTAATTTCTTTCCTATCTTCTAATATTTCATTCAAAGTAAATTTATTTGCAAAATCACACGTACTACAACTCAAATTATACTTTTCAAAAATATCTACTAAATACGGATACTTTATTATTACATCTTTAAAAAGCATATTATAAATATCTTCCATTTTTATCCTTTCTATAAGTAGAATTTTATTTTTTTTCTTCTACTCTTTTTCTTCCTTATTAATATTTTTCCCTAGTAAATCATATCTTATCTACCAATATAAAATTTAACTACTTTGGCTACTTACTATCTCTCTCATTAGATATAGTTTCCCAAAATTATTTCTATTTATTTTTCACTTAATTTTTTCTCCTCCTTTCCTAAATAAATCAATTATTTCATTCACACTATTTTATTTTTATTAACTTCAATTTTTTTTATTATTATTCTTTTATAAAATTTTTATGCCCATATGCTCATTACTATTATACAACTTTTTTTATACTAGTCAATTATTTAACAAAATATTTTTTATAAACTAAGAATAAAAAATACTTATTACTTAAATTGAAAAGTAATTTTAAGAGATTTTTATATGATTTTTTTTTTATCTCTAAATAAATGTGTTTTTTAGTTCATTTTTTACAAGAAAATGATTTTAAATTTTTTGAACATAAAAAATATGGAACTTTCAACTATAACTCTTCATAGCTAAAAACTCCATATTTT
>CAZHXU010000002.1:41574-50933 GCA_964536535.1 uncultured Fusobacteriaceae bacterium | reverse complement strand
ATAGTTAACTTAAATCATTACGAAGTGACAAAACCTTTACTTCGATTAGATAGCGGGAAATTTGTAGATATTAGTAAAGACAGAAAATTAGAAATAGTAGATTTGGTAAATAAAAAGATGATGTAAAGATGAGTTTTGATACTCATCTTTTTTTATTTTTCAAAATTATTTAATTAATTCAATAATTTCAGCTAAAAAAAATGTCCTAAAATTTTAATAAAAAGAAATAAGAGGAAATAATCAAAATAAGTAATAAAATACTTTTAGGATATTCTTTAGGGGGCAAATATGAAAAAGAAGATAGAAATAAATAAATTAGAAGAAGGAATGATACTTGGTGAAGATATAATTTCTTTTGATGGAATACTTATCTTAAATGAAGGGAAAATTTTGAATAAGATTCAAATTAACAAAATAAAAAAAAATACAGATTATAGAGAATTGTTAATTAAATTAAAAGAAGAAGGGGAAATAAAAGAATGGCATATTGCTGATGAAAAAATAGTTCCTTTGAAGCCAAGAAGAATAGAGATAAAGAAGAAATTAAAAGAACTGGAAAAAGAAGTAGAGTCAACACTTGTAATAATAGCTAATAATCCAAAAGATAGAAGGTGTAAAGAAGAATTACATAAACGTACAGAAGAGATAAAGAAAAATATTAAAGTTAATATGGATTTGTTACAAGAATTAGTTTCTATAAAAAGTATGGATAAATACCTTTATGTACATAGTTTGAATGTAGGTGTTTTATCCTATGTAATAGGGACTTGGATGGGACTTGGGAAAAAAGAACTAGAGATACTTATAAAAGCAGGTATATTGCACGATATAGGCAAATTAAGAATAGATCCAAATATACTATATAAAAAAGGGAAGTTGACAGTAGAAGAGTTTGAAGAAATGAAAAAACATACGATATATACTTATAAAATATTAAAAGAAAATGGAGAGATAGATGAAGAAATATTAAAAGCCGTAATTTTTCACCATGAAAAAGAAGATGGTGCAGGTTATCCTTTAGGTTTAACAAGTGAGAAAATACCTCTTTATTCAAAAATTATAACTGTAGCTGATATATTTGATGCAATGACAAGTGAAAGAGTTTATAAAAATAGAGTAAGCCCATTTAAAGTAATTGAGATGTTCCAAAATGAATTTTTTGGAAAGTTGGATAATAGTATAACTTTTTTATTTATAAGAAAATTTAGCGAATATTTTATTGGAGCCAAAGTTTTATTAAATAATGGTGAAAAAGCTGAAATTATTAGTTTGAATAACTTTGAATTAACAAAACCTTTAGTAAGATTAAAAGATAAAAATTTTATAGATATAAGCAAAGAAAGAAATGTTGAGATTGTTGATGTTCTTTAAAAGTATTTTTTATTAGAAATAATTTCCCAAATAAAAAATCTACGTTAGATAAATCTTTCTTATTCATTAAAATCATAATAAGTCAGCATATGCCTACAGCCTAAAAAGACTGATTTTATAAAAAATCAGTCTTTTGTTTTAATCTTATTTATAATTTGATTCTTTTTTGATGTTTATTTTGAAAATAAGAGCTAAATTATATATATAATTAGTCTCCATTAAGAATATTTCCAATAACTCCTCCGAGAAGAGAACCTTCTCCTTTACTTCCTCCTCCAGCACTTGGAGCATGCCTAATGATTCTGTCAGCAAGTCTTGAAAAAGGTAAACTTTGAAGATAAACTGTACCTGTACCTTTTACAGTAGCAAGGAATAAACCTTCTCCCCCAAAAAACATAGATTTAAACCCTTTTACCATTTCTATATCAAATTGAATATTACCAGTATAACCTACTAAACAACCAGTATCTACTTTTAGAGTTTCACCATGCAATTCTTTTTTTACAATAGTACCTCCAGCGTGTAAAAAAGCCATTCCATCTCCACTGAGTTTCTGCATAATAAACCCTTCACCACCAAATAAACCTACACCAAATTTCCTATTAAATGTAATGTCTACTTTTGTTCCATAAGCAGCACATAAAAAGGCGTCTTTTTGACATATAATGTCTCCGCCAAGTGAAGCTAAGTCTACTGGATATATTTTCCCAGGATAAGGAGCACTAAAAGCAACTTTCTTTTTTCCACTAGCTACATTTGTAAAATGAGTAATAAACAAAGATTCTCCAGTAACGAGTCTTTTACCCATACCAAATATTTTTCCCATAGCACCAGTGTTTTCTTCTGTACCATCACCACTTTTAGCTTCAAATGATATACCATCATCCATCCAGTTCATAGCCCCTGCTTCAGCAATACACTTTTCACCTGGATCTAATTCAACTTCTACTACCTGCATATCATCTCCAAAAATTTTGTAGTCTATCTCATGACTCTTCATAATTACCTCCTTGTTTTCGTCAGTATAATATTACTTTGATATTACAAAAACTTCAAGATTTCATTGACTTATTTTATATATTTTAATACAATGATATTACAATAGAAAGAAAAGAGGTCTAAAATGTTAAAAAAAATTTTGATAATATTTGTGTTGTTTTCTTTATATGCTTTTGGTGAAAAAATATTAAATAATGAAGAAAAATTAATTGTAGAAACTATAGAAAATCTGGTTGAAGATGGATTATTAACTGAAGAAAATAGTAAAATTGCACTAGAAAAATATATTGATTGGGAAGTAGAGAGGGTAGAAGAGCCTGTAGTTCCCAAGATTCAAGAGGAAAAAAGTCAAAAAGAAAAAGGTTTTTTCAATTTGATAAATGTAATAAAAGTAAGTGGAGTATTACTTCTACTCTTGTCCTTCCATAGAGTAAGTAGAAAATGGATACTTTTTACTTGGGTTTTCATAAAAAAAATCCCTAAAAAGTATTACCAAATTAGTTTGTTATTAATATCTGTATTTATATCTTTTTATCCACAAATTATTTGGGAAGATCAAAAGATTTATGTATCATTTTTTGCTGCATTATCAAATGTTTCTATACTATTCTGGCTTTATGTTGATTATGAATTTGAAGTAAGTTCATTTTATGAAAAGTATTTTAAAAACATAGATATGGCAGGATTTGTATACACTATGATTTTTATTTATTCTGGAGTATACGCTATTTTACTAAACTCACAGCTTTTTGGAGCAGTATCTATAACAGCTTTATTATGTGCTCTTGGATTCTTCTTTGCTTACGGAGATCAAGTTTTATTTGTGGGATTAACAGATTACAGAAAAAAGCAGATAGTACTTTATATATCCCTGAGTTTTCTTACTTTATTTACTATACAAGAAATAGGTATAATAAATTTATCAATAGTAGAACCATTTATGTGGGGCTTAAACATAGTTTCAGGACTTGTATTTGGAATAGTTGTTTTATTAGCTACTAGTGCAAGTGCATTATATGAAAATGATTGTTTTAAAATAAATATAATAACTTTAATAATACTTACAATTGTAGGAAGTATTTTAATAAATATATATGGTTTTACAGGTTTTCCTCAGATAATCAATTTTTTTACAATGTTAATATCTATTGAATGGATATTTTTATACTTTAGAAAAAGAGGATTTTTATATCTAACTCTTTCTTTAGGGGCAAGTTTATTTCTTTTAGGTTTGTTATTAGAAAAGTATTCTTCATATTTTATTACAAATATTTTTATGTAGATAAAGATTAAAATTAATTTGAGAATTGAAGACAAAAGAAATTTTTTTGAATAAATTTCATTTCTTCTCTAAAATCGTTTACTATAGGTTAGTAAAACTTAGAGATTTATCTGACGTGACTTTAGTTATGTTGGTTACTTTTGTATTAAGACAAAAGTGACAGAGAATAATGAAAAAACCTTTGATTTACAAAAAAGGCTGATTTTACAAAAAATCAGTCTTTTTTTGTTGGAATAAAAGTTATAAATTACGTTAAATAATCTAAAGATTCAAATATATATTAAATACATAAAAAATCACTGGTAAATATCTATGTTTTTAATTTTGATATGCTTATATAGGAAAATAGGATTTGGGAAGAAAAATAGAATAATAAGTATATAAGGAGGGATAATATGAAACTTGCTTTAATAGGACTTGGTAAAATGGGATTTAGTATGATGAAAAGATTAGTTTGGGAAAATCATGATTTGTATGTTTTTGATTTAGATGTAAAAACACTTGAAAAAGCTAGAGAATTTAATGTGCATACTTTTACTAATATAATAAGTCTTTTGGATAAAATGAGAAAAAAAGATGAAAAAATTGTTGTTTGGGTAATGGTTCCAAGTGGTCCACCAACTAAAGCAGTAATGGAAATATTGTATGAACAATTAAAAGCTGGAGATATAGTAATAGATGGAGGAAATTCTTATTACAAAGATACCATAAGGGAAAAAGAAGTTTTTGAAAAAAAAGATATAAAATTATTAGATTGTGGTACTAGTGGTGGCGTATGGGGACTTAAGAAAGGTTATTGTTTGATGGTAGGAGGTGATAAACAAAGTTTTTTTGAAGTAGAAGAAGTATTTAAATCACTTTCTCAAAATAAAGGATATGTTTATACTGGCCCTAGTGGAAGTGGACATTTTGTAAAAATGATACATAATGGAATTGAATATGCTATTATGGGTGCTTTTGGAGAAGGATTTGAACTTTTGAAAAACAAAAAAGATTTTAATCTTGATCTAAATAGCATTAGTAAAGTCTGGCAACAAGGAAGTGTTATTGATTCATGGTTATTAGACCTTTGTTCAAGTTTGTTTGAAAAAGAAGGGAACAATCTTGAAAAGATAAAAGGTTATGTTGAAGATAGTGGTGAAGGAAGATGGACAGTAATAGAAGGAGTAGAAGAAAGGGTTAGCATACCACTTATTTCTCTTGCTTTAATGAATAGATTTAGAAGTAGAAAAGAAGAAACATTTCAAGATAAAGTAATAGCAGGGTTACGAAGAGAATTTGGAGGACATGATTTGATGAAAAAGGAAGATGAGTGAGATGGATTTTTGTAATAATCCTCATATTAATTTAGAATACGAATCATTTATAATGGTACTCTTTGGTGGTGGTGGAGACTTAGCAAGAAAAAAACTTCTACCTAGCATATACAACCTATATAAATATGGTTATTTGAAAGAGGACTTTAGAATTATTTCTTTTGGTCATCCAAATATAAAAAAAGATGAATATTTAAATATAGTTAAGGAAGTAATTGGAGTAGAAGATAAAAATTTTTTTGAAAAGATAGAATTTTTATATGGAGATTTTGATAATAAAAATGATTATATTAAGTTAGGAAAATTAATAGAAAAAAATAAAAAATTAAGTAACAATTTGATATTTAATTTGGCCATACCACCAATTTTTTTCGAAGAAGCAGTAGTTAATATAGAAGAGATATTAATAAAGAATAATAAAAATATTAAAAAAAAGATACTAATAGAAAAGCCTTTTGGTGTAGATTATATTAGTGCTAAAAAATTAAATGATTTTTTACAATTGGTATTTAGAGAAGAAGAGATATATAGAATAGACCATTATCTTGGTAAAGAAACAGTTCAAAATATATTATTTTTTAGATTTGGGAATACAATATTTGAACCAATTTGGAATAGAAATTATATAGATCATATTCAAATAATAGTTGCAGAAGAAATAGGAATAGAAAATAGAGGGAAATTTTATGAAGAAGCAGGAATAATAAGGGATATTATACAAAATCATATGTTACAGCTAATAGCTCTTATTACTATGCAAGCTCCTACTGATTTTTCTCCAGAAAGTATAAGGGAAGAAAGGGTAAAAGTCTTTAAGTCTTTGAGAAAAATGTCCGATGATTATATAAGGGAAAATATTATACTAGGTCAATATGGAGGTGGTAGGGGTAGAAGTTACCTTGAAGAAGATAATGTAGCAAAAGATTCCAAAGTAGCAACTTATTTTGCAGGCAAATTATATGTTGATAACTGGGCTTTTGAAGGTGTACCAATTTATGTACTCAGTGGTAAAAAGCTTAAAAAGAAAATTACAAAAGTATATATAGAATTCAAAAAGCCACCACTTATTTTATTTGGTGATTTGTGTAATAACTTTAAAAGTAACTCTTTGACATTAACTATAGAACCTAGGGAAAAAATGACTTTAAATTTGAATTTAAAATTTCCTGGTAATAGTAACTATAGCCACAATATTTCTTTCGATTTTGACTATAATATGTATGGAACAAAAGAATTAAGTGCTTATGAAAGATTATTACTTGATTGTATAAGAGGAGATTTGACTTTGTTTGCGCGTCAAGATGGAGTAGAATATATGTGGAAGGGTGTAGAAAAAATAATAAACCTCTTTGAAAATGGACAAAATGAGTATATAATTAAGTATGATAATTATACTTGGGGTCCAAAAGAAGCAATGGATTTTCTAAAAAAAGATAAAAAATCATGGAGGTTTGAAGATGAATGAAATATATAAACTTAGGAATTTAGAGGAAATTTCCCTTAAAGCAATTAATATATTAAAAGAAGAGTTGAAAGGGAATAAAGAAATTGCAATTGCTTTTTCAGGAGGTAAAACACCTAGAAGGTTTTATGAACTTTTGAAAAATGAAGAGATAAATTGGGCAAAAGTACATATTTTTTTTGTTGATGAAAGACAAGTGCCTATTGACAGTGATGAAAGTGTTGTTAATATGTTAAATGACAATTTTCTAAAATATGTAGATATTCCAAAAGAAAATATACATTTTCCAAGTTGGAATATGAATCATATAGAAAGAGCTAATGAGTATGAAAATATCATAAATACTTATTTAGAGAAAAGTGGCAAAAAAGGTTTAGACTTAATCTTTTTAGGCATGGGTGCAGATGGTCATACTGCAAGTTTGTTTCATATGAATCAAACAGAACTTACTGGTAAAGTGACAGCTATTGACAAAGATGATAAAGTGAATGTTAATAGAATTACATTAACTAGGGAGTTTTTGGTAGAAGGTAACAAAATTATTTATTTAATAAGTGGTGATGATAAAAAAGAAATGTTTGATAAAGCAATAATAAAAAGAGGAAATTTTCCTGCAAACAGTGTAAGACATAACAAAACAATATATTTGGTAGACTTTCTTTAAAAGTATTTATACAGTAAAATATTATACTTAATTTAAAATTATTTTTTTTTAATAAAAATGAAAAAAGTAGGTTTAAAAAAGAAAAAATGCTATCTTAGTAATGAAGACTATATGGGAGGGAAAAAGATGAGAAAAATTAATTTATTAGTTATTCTAGTAGCTCTAACATTATTATCAGCGTGTAATGTGTTTGAGAAATTAGACAAAAAAAGCGAAAGCAGAGATGTACAAGAGTTTGAAATCAGTGAAAAAATGAATTCAGGTGATTATAGTGGTGTTGTTTCTTTAGTAACTACAATTATTAATAATGACCCAACATTAAAAGCTATACAAAATCAAAGTGATATTCAATCATACTTAGTAGCAAACTATAGTGACGCAACAGTACAAGATTATATCAATTTAAAAACATTAGAAGCAGAAGCAAGATTAGGATTATCAAATGTTAAACTAAGTGATATTTTATCTGAAATAACAAAATATACTACACCTAATCAAGTAAGTGGAAATATTGTAGCAAATACAACTTCTACTGAGTTACAAATTAAAGATATAATCCCACCTAATGTTGATACAGTACAACTAGCATTAGCAGTAAAAGCATATGTAATGGGATTACCTGTTGATAACAAAGCATATGTAGCACTAAAAGATACTTTTGAACAAGATTACTTAAGTGGAGCATTAGCAATAGTACTTGGAACAGTAAATAGTGCTTTAGACTTAACTGCTACATTTGAAAATGATGATTACACAAAAATAACTTGGGCAGATTTTGAAGCAAATCATTTGACAAATTGGAATAATAATGCAGAAACATTTAATAACAATATGACTTTAGCATTAGATATTTTAACAATTTTTGCAGCTAATTCTGGTGCAGTTAGTCAAGAAGATATAGATAAAGTTAAAAATGACGCAAGTGCAATTTTAGCAACAATTAAACCTTTTGCAAATGAAACAGATTTTAATAATTTCTTGACAGCAGTAGGATTAAATTAGGAGGTAATAATGAAAAAGTTATTAATGGGAATAACTAGTTTGTTATTAGTAGGACAAGCATATGCAACTACTTCGCAAGCTAGCTATAAAAGTTTGAAATCAAGAGCAATGGGTGGAACAACAATTTTATCAGAAGCATCTGATGAAGCTTTATTGTCAAATCCGGCTATGCTTAATTTTATAGATAGATTTGAATTAAATCTTTTAGGGGTTGAATTCAATGTAGGAGATAATACACTTGATTTGTATGATTCATATACAAGTATGTTAGAAGAAATAGACAAAATAAAAGATGAAACAAAAATAATAGAATTATTACAAGCTTATTTAGATGGAGAATCAGTTGTAATAGATGGTACAGAATTTAATAAAGAAAAACATAAAATTGGAAATGAAAAATTAGCTTTAGAAGCAGCAAGTGTTATAAGTTTTGTAAAACATAACTTTGGTATTGGGGTGTTTAATACATTAAACATAAATGATGTTACTTTAGTAGATAACCCAAGCTCACCTACGGTAAATATTGATTTAAAAGCAAATACAGAAATTCCAATAGGTTTTGCTTTTGATTTTGGAAACAAAGATCAATTCGCTGTTGGTTTATCAGCAAGATACTTAATTGGAGCTGGAATAAAAGATACATATACAGCAAGTGATTTGGCTGATATGACTGGTGATAGTGCTAATAGTGATTCAGTATTAAACTTAGAGTCTTATAGTGGATATGGATTTAATTTAGGTACTGTATGGAAAACTGATTACTTAAATTATGCTTTAACTGTAAATGATCTTATTAGTTCAATAACTGTTGATAGTAAAGATGATGCAGGAAATAAAGTTTCAAGAAGTGATAAATTAGGAACTAATGTAAGTATTGCAATTAGTAATAAGTACCATGACTATGAAAGAGATGGAAATTGGTTTAACAAAAATATATTCTGGACAGCTGAATTAAAAAATATATTTAGTGCAGATTTAGATGGTGACGGAAAAAAAGATGACAACTTCTGGAAAAAAGTACATTTAGGTACTGAAACTAAGTTGTTAGACAGTGGAATATTTGCTTTTGATTTAAGAGTTGGATTAAATCAAGGATATCTTTCATTTGGATTTGGTACAGAAGTATTTAGTTTCTTAAATGTTGAGTATGCGAACTATACGAGAGAATTAGGACCACATTTAGGAATGAAAGAAGAAAGATTACATTCATTAGCATTTAATATAAGAATTTAATTATCTAAAAGAGCCGCTGGGCTCTTTTTT
>CAZHXU010000002.1:20646-41474 GCA_964536535.1 uncultured Fusobacteriaceae bacterium | reverse complement strand
ATTAGCATTTAATATAAGAATTTAATTATCTAAAAGAGCCGCTGGGCTCTTTTTTCTTGCACTTTCAAGAAATGTGATATACAATATTCTTAATTTATTTTACTTTCTAAAAAGGGGGATGTATGTCTAAAGAAGCAAAAATAGATAATGTAAATAAGTTGAAAGTAGTAAAAAATACTAGAAACTCTTTTAAAGTTTTGAAGTGGACGATGATAATAGTAATTACAGCATTGATACTTCAAAGTATACCTATTATTTTTGTTAAGAATATAGGGATGGAGAGTGTTGTAGGTGAATATGTGAGAGTTTATTATGATAAGGGAGATGAAAAAGGAGGACAAGAAGTATTAGAATTTTTGGAATCTGAAATTATATCTGTAAGGAAAAAATTAGATTTTGATAAAAATAAAAAGATAGATGTATTTGTATATAAAAATAGAAATTCTTTTTATATCAGAAAGTATGGGATTACATCTGTTTTTATAATAAAAGCAATAGATGGGTACTGGTATAGAGGTGATAATAAAGGGGAAAAAGCTCTGATGGTTTCACCAACGTCAATAAATCCTTTGTTAGGAGATAATTCAGATTTTCAGATGGATGTTGCTATGCATGAAGTGGTACATAGTATAAATTATAGTAAAAATAAAAAATTATCTTATTTTTTGGATAATGGAATAGCTGGTTTTCTTGCGAAACAACACTATGATATAAAAAATACTCTAGAGACTGCAAATATAGTAAGTTATGAATTTACAAAATCGGAAAATGAAATTAAGTTTGCAAATGGTGGATATCAGTATTCATACTTGTATGTAAAGTATATTAATGATTTTTATGGATTTGAATCAGTAAGGAAGTTGGGAGAGGGTAGAAGTTATGAAGAAATTTTTAACATGAGTGAAAAAGAGTTTTATGATGAGTGGAAAAAATATCTAGAAAGTTTTAGTGGTTAAATTTCTAAAAAGTTAAACTTTATAGATGCTTAAGGTTAAATTAGACTAAGTAAATGAAAAACGACTGATTTATATAGAATCAGTCGTTTGTTTTCTTATATACTCTAAAATCTATTATTGTTTAATATTTAAGAATTTTTTATTTAAGGCTATAAATAAATTTGTTAAAGAATAAAATGTTAATATTGGAAACATTGTATACTTTATAAATATAAACATAACTGCTACAAAAGGAACTTGTAACTTTTTAGGGATAAAGAAAAAGATTTTCCCAGGCAACTTAAATGGAACTGTACTTACCATTAGAAAAGCACTAATAAGTGTCAAAGCTAAAAAAGCGTCTAAACAAACTAATTTTCCAAAAACTGATGTGGAAAATAAATAGTAAGAAACAACTAAACCTGCTGCATTAGGTATAGGCATACCACTAAAGTCAGATTTCTCTTCAGAAGCTTCAGTTACAATATTGAACTTTACTAACCTAAGAACTCCACAAAGGGCAAATAGGAAAGAAGTAGCAAGAGCAATCTCTTTACTTCTTGTATGCAAGTTTATAAGTATAGAATACACTAATAAACTTGGGGCGATACCAAAACTAATAGCATCACAAAATGAATCTAATTCTTTTCCAAATTCACTAAAAGCATTTAATTTTCTAGCTGTTTTTCCGTCAAGACCATCAGCAATCATAGCAATAACTATAAGCCAAGCAGCTGTAGTATACTCCTTGTTAATAGTCATAATAATACTGATGTACCCTAAGAATAGATTAGCAATAGTAATAGCATTAGGTACTAAATACTTCTTTTCTATTCTCCTTTTTTCTACTTGTTTTTCATTCATACTTTACTCCTTGCAACTTCAAATAAAAACTTTATTAGATTAAAAGATCCAAAGAGGATAATGATACCTCCAATAATCTTGTCTAATATGACGAAATGATGTAACTTAAAATTATTTCTCCATTTACTAATCAGATTACAAATGATAAACCAAAATGTACAAGCACCTAAGAAAATTGAAATTAATATTTGTATACTAAATTTGAAATTTTCAAGTCCTATATCAATTGGGAAATAAGTATAAATCCCTAGAAAAATAATAGTAGTTCCCATATTAGATATGCCTATAAAATAAGCAGATAATAAGGGGTGAAAAAACTCGTCTTGTAACTCTAAATCTTTACTTTTTAGGAGTTTAAATCCTAAAATTAAAAATATTATTCCTAAAATTAAATTAACAACCATAGCTTCTTTATGAAATATGTTATCTATATAGTCAAATGTAAACAACACAATTAATCCATAGGTGAAATCTGATAAAGCTGCTCCTACACCAGAAATAAAACCTTTTGAAAATCCCGACCGTAATGACCTTTGCACACACAAAAGACCAAGAGGACCTATAGGGATAGAAATAATTGCTCCTATAAGCATTGCTAATAAATAAAGAATATTAACACCTCCACACACCAACTCTCTTTATTTTATCATAGAAATTAGGAAAATAACAGAATAAAATATTCAAATTTATTTACCACTCTAAAATGTATTATAAATAAAAAAAATATATTTTTCAAGAAAATAGTCTTAAAGTGTCAAAGAAAAAGCACAAAAAGCATAAAAAACCATGAAAAAAATTAATTTTAAAGAAATAAAAAAAATTTAATAGCTAAAAAGATTAAAATATTACTTCTACTTCATTATTCTATAATTTTCTTTACTTTCCTATTTTTAAAAGGTAAAATCACAATGG
The DNA here is from genome assembly GCA_964536535.1 of uncultured Fusobacteriaceae bacterium. GTDB lineage: Bacteria > Fusobacteriota > Fusobacteriia > Fusobacteriales > Fusobacteriaceae > CAZFBB01. The sequence goes on along the minus strand of CAZHXU010000002.1, from coordinate 38,763 downwards.
AGGTCAAAATGAATATTTTAAGGAAATTATTTGGAAAAAGAGATGATTTTTTATTTTGTGGAGAAGAAGTATATATAGATAAAAATATATTTTTACTCTTTAATGAAAAAGAAGAATTAAAAGTGGAACTTAAAAATTTGTTAGAAACTAACTATAATAAAAAAGATTTAAAAGGAACAATTAGAAAAAGTTTGGAAGAATTTAATAAAAAATATTTTGAAAAAAGAAATGAAATAAGTTTTTTACTTGGAATAAAAGAAGAAGACAGATTTTATATAGGTCATAGTGGTAATTATAGATTTTATCTTAAAAGAGATAAAGAAATATCTTTGATAACAAGTGATTTTACCAAAGGATATGAACTATTTAATAATGGATTAATTGAATTTGAAAACTTAATTAAATTTGAATCAGCAAGTTTTTTGACAGCAGGACTTTTTTTGAAAAAAGAATTAGAACTTAATATATATGATTTTTGTATCAAAGAAAAAGACATGCTTTTGTTTATAAACTGGCAAGGAATAATCGAAGATAAAATAAAAGAGATATTTGAAGAAGAAATAAAATTAGAAAGGGGAAGTTATTTATTATATAACTTTTAATTATGAATAAAAAAGAATTTTTGAATACATTTGGAATAGATGATACAAACCTTTTGGGAGGTATTTACGATAAATACAGATTAGCAATAGATACAGGGATGAAAGTAAGTACAGAAGAATTTTATCCACCTATAATCTGGAAAACTATATTAAATTTGGGAAATAAACTAGGAGTAAGAGTAGAAGTAGAAGGTTATTTTGAATTTGGCGAAAGAAGAGAGATTTCTTTTGTTCCCCTTGAAGAAGATTATTTTGAAATGGAAATTGAAAGAGTTATGGTAAAAGTAACGAATAAATCAAACTTTAAAAAACTTGAACATAAAGACTACTTAGGTTCAATAATGGCTCTGGGCATAAAAAGAGAGATGTTAAGTGACTTAGTAATTTCTCAAAATTCATGTTATTTTGCTACAAATAAAAGCATTTTTGAAGTTTTATTAAGAGAATTACATAAAGCAGGGAAAAATCCTTTGGAAGTAGAAGAGGTAAAAATAGGAGAAGAAATTCCACAGCATCTTTTTGAAGTAAGAGATGAGATAGTAGCTTCTACTCGGTTAGACGCCATAGTAGCATGTCTTGCTAGAGTGTCAAGAAACGAAGCTGTAAAAAAAATAGAAAAAAAAGAAGTGAGTATAGATTATTTAGTAAGAGAAAGTAAAAGTTATGAAGTAAAAGAAGGAGAAATTATTACTATTAGAAAAGTTGGAAAATTTTTTTTTGAAGGTCTTGTAGGTCAAACTAAAAAAGATAGATTAAAGATTAAGTTTAGAAAATTTATATAAGGTGGAAAAATATGAAGATAATAAAGAGATTGTTAGCTGTTTTGTTGGTTCTATTAATATTTATATTCTCGATTTATTTGGCTAGAAATATTATTGCAACTAAAATACTTGAAAAACAACTTAGTATAAGTAATGGTGCAAAAGTTGATATAACAGGATTTGATAATAGATTTTTATCAGCAGATATATACATAGAGAAAATAGAAATAGGAAACAAAAATGATTTTGATAAAAATATATTTGAGCTTAATCAGATAAATTTTGATATAAATATACTTCCTTTATTAGCAAGCAAAATTATCATAGATGATATGAGTATAGGTCTAATAAAAGAAGGAACGCAAAGAAAAATTAGTGGAAAACTACCAGAAAATTGGATAAAAAAAGAAAAGATTAAAGAACAAGAAGCTGAAGAAAATAAATTAGTTGATGAAGTTAAAGTTTATGTTGAAGGAAAAATTCAAGAAGAAAAGGAAAAAATAGCATTAATTAATTTAGAAGGTGCTGATAATGAAGATAAAGTTAAAGAAGTAGTATCATTACTTGAGTTAGAGTTAGAAAAAGAATATGTAGAAAGTAAAAAATATCTGGAAGAAAGAAGTATATATTGGCAAGAAAAAATAGGAAATAATACTTATAAATCTGATTTGAAAGAGATAGAATTAAAAGTAAAAAATTTAGATTATGATTTTGAAAAAATAAAAGAGATTAGAGATATAGAAAGTTTGAAGAAAGAAAAAGAAGTATTAGAGAAAAAAATAGAAGAAATAAAAAAATTATTAGATGAATCTAAAATAATTTTTTCAAAAATAAAAGAAGACAAAGTAGAAGTAGAAAATGAAATAAAAAATTTAAATAAAGTAAAAAGTGAATTTGTAGAAGCTGCAAATAATGATTATGACAAATTAAAAGATATAATTAGTTTAGACAAAGAAACTTTAGTCGGTCTTAGTATGCAGTTATTAGGAGAGAATGTAACAAAGTATTTGGCATATGCATATGAGCAATATGAAAAGATAACTCTTTTGCAAAAAGAAGAAAAAATAGAAGGAAATGAAGGCGGGAAAGTAAAAAAAGATAAGATGCCTCATTTGCCAAAAGTATGGATAAAAAAAATAAGTTTAGCACTTGAAAATGATTTGGGATACTTTAGTGGTGGAATAAAAAATATTAGTACAAATCAACAATTAACAAAAACTCCACTTGAAATATGGTTAAGTCAAGATGAAGTTGCAAGTATAAATTACACTTATGATAATAGGGAAAAACAAGGAGAAAGTGCTTTAGTTTTCTTTTGGGATAAGATAAAATTAGATAGTAAATATGTAAAAAGCGAAAGTGTTCGAGTAGAAGGTGAATACAATATTACTAGAGGAAGAGTTGTTGGAGAAAATAATATAACTCTTAGAGACTTTGATTTGGTAGAAAAAGAGATATTTACCAAAGAAAAATATCAATTAGTTCTTGAAGATTTATCTAAAAAAATCAAAGAAGGAAAGATAGAAACTAAAATAGAATTTTCAGAAGAAAAAAAACATTTTTCATTCTGGTCTAATATTGATAAGGAATTATTAAGTGCCGTAGAAGATATGTTAGCTAGGGAAGTGGAAAAACTAAAGGTAAAAGTAGAAGAAAGAGCAACAAAAGAAATCGAAAAATATAAAGAAAAAGTAGCAGTAGAAGTAAAAGAAAAAGGAGAAGAACTGGGGATAGTAGTAGACGAAGAGTTGTTAATTGCTATTAAAAACATTGAAAATCTTGAAAGTGTAGAAAAACTATTAAAATCTCAAGAAGAATTTGCTAAAAAAGAAGTAGAAAGATTAATATATGAAAAATTTCTTGAAGAAAAAAGTAAATTAGTTGAGAAATTAAAAGTTGAAAGTGAAAAGATTGGAATAGAAATACTACCTAGTGAATATGAACGTTTTGATAATGCAAAAACTATAGAAGAAGTAGAAAGCATAAGTAAGGAAGTGTGGAAAAGGGTAGAAGAAGAGAAAAAGAAGGAGTTAGAAGCAAAAGCAAAAGAAGAAATAGATGAAGAAAAGAAAAAACTTGAAGAAAAAGCAAAAGAAGAACTTGATAAATTAAAAGATAAATATTTTGACTTTTAGTTAATATGCCTTTATTTACAAGCTAAGTAGCTTTACGTCTGATGTAACTTGTGATATAATCAAATGTAGCAAATTTGGAAGCTAGTAAGAGATAGATGTTTGGGAGGTAAAGATAATGACTATAGAAGAACTAATAAAACTCCTAGAAAATAAACAAGTTGCAGAAGTTAGAGAAGAAGTTCTTAAACTTAACTCAGTTAATATTAGTGAGTTTTTAACCGAACTAAATTTGAAAGATGCCTTTTTGGTTTATAGAATGTTACCAAAAGATTTGGCAATAGATGTCTTTTCCTACTTAGATCCAGATGATCAAGAAAACTTAATTAAAAGATTTAATGATGTGGAATTAACTGAATTAATTGAGGAACTTTATTTTGATGATGTAATTGATTTGATAGAAGAGATGCCTGCACTAATTGTAAAAAGAATACTTGAAAATTCTTCTAAAGAGAATAGAAAACTCATAAATCAATTTTTAAAGTATGAAGAAGATAGTGCTGGAAGTTTGATGACTATAGAGTATGTTTCTTTGAAGGAGCATATGACAGTAAAAGAAGCTATGAATCATATAAAAGCAGTAGGAAGAGATAAACAGACAATATATACTTGTTATTTAACTGATGCCCAAAAGAAACTTAAAGGACTAGTTTCTTTAAGAACACTTATTTTGGCAGAAGAAAATGAGTTAGTAAAAGATATAGCCAGTTATGAAGATTTGGTAACTGTTTATACTGGAGATGACCAAGAACAAATTGCAGATAAATTTAAAAAATATGATTTAATTACAATGCCTGTAATAGACTATGAAGAGAGATTAACAGGGATAATTACTATTGATGATATAGTAGATGTAATTGAAGAAGAAACAACAGAAGACATCCATATGATGGCAGCGATTAATCCTATGGATGAAAGTTATACAGATACAGATGTGTTTGAAATGGCTAAAAAACGTATACCTTGGCTTGCTATACTTATGATATCAGCTTCGTTAACATCTGCAATAATAAGTAGATATCAAGGAGCCCTTGCAACTATGACTGTTTTAAGTAGTTTTATACCATTACTTACTGGAACATCAGGAAATGCAGGTGCTCAAACATCAACTCTTGTTATAAGAGCTTTATCTCTAGGTGAGATAAAATTAAAAGATGTGTTAAAAGTAGTTTGGAAAGAAATGAGAGTAGGATTTTTAGTTGGAGCCTGTTTAGCAGTTATAAATTTCTTTAGATTATATTATTTAGAAATTGCTCTTGTTAATGAACCAGAAAAATTTAAAATTTCTGTTTTAGTTTCAGTAACTTTGATGTTTACTATAGTAATGTCAAAAACTGTAGGTGGTTTGTTACCTATAGCAGTAAAATCTGTAAAATTAGATCCAGCTTTAATGGCAAATCCACTTATTACTACACTTATTGATGTATTATCTCTTATAGTATATTTTAATTTGATTGGATCAATTTTTGGAATATAGTTTTATATAAGTGAAATCAATGGTTGGTGGAAGAAAAATTAGGTTTTACAAGTGTTTTAGAAGATTTCTATATAAAAAACAGTTGACATAAACCTTTAAATATATTATAATCATTTCTGTCATACTAGCTGGGGAGTTAGCGGTGCCCTGTAATCTACAACCCGCTTAAGTAGAAGTGAATTCCGACTTGAGGATTATATTAGTTTATGGATCCTAAAGTTTGATGTTGAGAATAAAGTCCTAATCGGCGTTGAGTTGGTGAACCGTGTCAGATCTGGAAGGAAGCAGCACTAAGCCAAAATTCTTCGGGTGTGTTGGGGTAGCTTTATTTGAGTTGAGCTTTAGATAGTCCTATAATTTATATATTTCGAGAGTCGGTGTATGACTCTTTTTATTTTTTGTAGGAGGAAAAAGATGCCTTTATTAACTGTTATTATTGGAATAGCTATAGTTTTGGGATCGTTAGCAACGATTCTTTTGAATAGTAGAAAAAATGATAAATACCTAGAAAAACTTGAAGGGTATGAAGAAGAAATAAGAAACCTCAAAAGAGAAGTAGACAGGGGTACTAGGGAGTTTAAAGAACTTTCAGAAGAAAAAATGAATGAGTTAGAAAATAAAGTTAAAGATATTAATAGAGCAGGAACTTTGGTTGAAAGTAAGATTAAAGAAGGTCAAAATATAGTAAGAATACTTGAAAATACTATAGATAAAAGCTCTCAAATCGAAGTAGGGGGAAAAAGTAAAAATACACCAGCCAAAAGTAAAAGTTTGAGTAAAGAAGAAATTATTAACCTTTATAAAAAAGGTTTGTCTATAAAAGAAATAGCTAGTCAAACTGGAAATACTTTGGTAGAAATTCAACAAATAATGGGACTTTAGAGGGATAAAACCCTCTTTTTTTATAGGTTGTAAATAAATATTTATGTATAAAACCTTTAAAACTATTGATTTATAAAAAGTTAAAAGAAAAAGATAAAATAATATTTATAAAATCTAGTAAAATGGTGAAAAATCTTTTGGGATATGTTAGAATAATATAAGAAAAGTTACAGTAAGGAGAAAGGATGTATAGAAGGTATACTAGTGATAAGATAGAAAAATTTAAAGATGAAATTAAAAGTATAAATAAGGAATTTGAAGTAGTAGAAGGGCATGAGTACTTTTTACTTAGAATCGAAGATCAGTTGCTTGCATATGGTGCAATTACTATTACAGATGACAAATATTATCTAGAGGATATTTTTGTAAAAGAAGAAGAAAGATTTAAATCAAATGGATCGAAACTCATTAATCAAATTACATATTACATTACTAGAAAAGGGAAAGATAAATTATATTTGAACCATTTAGAAGATGATATGGGATTCTTTTATAAAAATCACTTTAGAATAAATGATAATGTAATGATTCTTGATAAGCTGATGGAAGATGAAAACAGAAGAAAAGAAGGAACTTTTGGTACAGTTATTTCTATAATTGTGAATGTGTTTTTAGCAGCATTCAAGATTATATTTGGTTTTGTTTTTAAATCTAAAGCTTTAGTAGCAGATGGTGTTCATTCCATATCAGATGTTGCTGGATCCATAGTAATATTAATAAGTCTTTATATGAGTAGTAAACCAGCAGATGAGGACCACCCTTATGGTCATGGTAAAATTGAGAGTATTGCAGGGACTATAGTAGGAGTATTACTGGTTGTTACAGCTTTTGAAATGGTTGGTAAAGGTATAGATGGAATTAGGAATATAAAAGGAGTAGAAGGTCCTGGTGGACTTGCGATTTTAGTTGCGTTCCTTTCTATAATTATTAAATACATTTTGTATCTATACAAGTTTTCTATGGGGAAAAGACTTAATAACGATGCAATAATAGCAGATGCCAAAGAACATAAATCAGATGTTATTTCTACTATAGGAGTATTAGTAGGAGTTACACTTGCTATTTTTGTCCATCCAGTATTTGACCCGATTGCAGGATTAGTAGTATCATTATTTATAGGAAAAGAAGGATTTTCTATTATACTTGAAACTTCAAATAAAATTTTGGATACTCAAGACATGGAATTAGTAGAAAAATTGAGGGAGTATTCAAATTCATTTGAAGAAATATACGATACTCATGATATAATACTTACTTATTCAGGAAATAAAATTTTTATAAGCCTTCATGTAAGAGTTGATAAAAGTATGACTGTTGATGAAGCACATAAATTATCAGATGACTTAAAGTATAGTATTTTGGCTGATTATGACGAGATTTGTGACGTAATTATACATATAGATCCTCTAATAAGCTAGAATCTTGAAAAAGCTTGGTGCATATGATATAATAACTAAAAAAGTGAGGTAAGGATGAGTATTTTAAATAGCTTAAATACTGCTCAACAGCAAGCGGCAAAAGTAATCGAAGGTCCTCTTTTGATACTTGCAGGAGCAGGAAGTGGGAAAACAAGAACGGTAACGTACAGGATAGCCCATATGGTAAAAGAAAAAGGGATTTCTCCCTATCATATATTAGCAGTAACATTTACAAATAAAGCAGCAGCAGAAATGAGAGAAAGAGTAAAAGGATTAATAGGAGAAGATGCTAATAAAGTAGTTGTATCTACTTTTCACTCTTTTGGAGTTAGAATGCTTAGAATGTATGCAACACATTTAGGTTATGATAGTAATTTTAATATTTATGACAATGACGATCAAGTAAGATTAGTTAAAAAAATATTAAAATCATTAGGAGCTAAAACAGATCAAACTCCTAAAAAAATTGTTGGATTAATTTCTAAATTGAAAGAAGATGGAGTAAGTCCAGATGAATATGAAAAAACAGTTCCAGCATTTTTACAAAATTATAAAATTATTGTAGAAGTATATAAAAAGTATGCAGAAGAATTAAAAAAGAATAACTCAATGGATTTTTCGGACTTATTAATAAATACTAATGAATTATTAAATTTACCTGAAGTACTTGAAAGAGTACAAGATAGATATAGATATATTATGGTTGATGAATATCAAGATACAAATAATATACAGTATCAGATAATAAAAAAAATAGCTAATAAGCATAAAAATATTTGTGTTGTTGGAGATGAAGATCAAAGTATTTATGGTTTTAGAGGTGCTAATATCCAAAATATCCTTGATTTTGAAAAAGATTACAAAAATGCCAAAGTAGTGAAACTTGAGCAAAATTATAGAAGTACAAATGTAATATTAAAAGCAGCTAATGAAGTTATTAAAGAAAATAAAAGTTCTAGAGGGAAAAAGCTTTGGACAGATAAAGAAGGTGGAGAAAAGATTAAAGTCTATACTGCACCAAATGCTATTGAAGAAGCTTTTTATGTTGTTCAAAAAGTAATTGAAGGACATAAAAAAGATAAAAAATACAGTGATTATACTGTTTTATATAGAACAAATGCACAAAGTAGAGCTTTTGAAGAAGCTTTAATGCGTTTTAATATTCCATATAAAGTTTTTGGTGGAATGCAGTTTTACCAAAGAAAAGAGATAAAAGATATTATTGCTTATTTAAATGTAATAAATAACCCAAAAGATTCACTAAGTATGACTAGAATAATCAATGTTCCAAATAGAAAAATCGGTGATAAGAGTATAGAAAAACTTGTTAGTTTTTCAGAAGAAAAAGAAATAACCCTTGTAGAAGGCTTGAAACTTGCCGATAATATAGATAAATTAACAAAAGTAGCAAGAGAAGGAATGAAAAATTTAGGTGAATTATTTGAAAAATTAATTGACTTGGCAAGTATAGGTACTGTAACAGAAGTATTTGACTTGTTAATGAGTGAAAATAAATATATAGAGAGTTTGGGAGAAGACGAAGAAGGAAGAAAAGAAAATATTAACGAACTTAAAAACTCGATATATGAAATGGAAGAACAAGCTGATCATCTTTCACTTGGAGAGTACCTAGAAACAACTTCTTTATTAAGTGCTACAGATTCTTTAGATGAAGAAAAAGATTATGTAAAACTAATGACTATTCATAATTCTAAAGGTTTAGAGTTTCCAGTTGTGTTTTTGACTGGAATGGAACATGAAATATTCCCAGGTTTTGGGACAGACATAGATGAAGAAGCTCTAGAAGAAGAAAGAAGACTTTGTTACGTAGCTATTACTAGGGCAGAAAAAGAACTACACCTTACTCATGCAACAGAAAGAACTGTATATGGTCAAACAAGTTATATGAGACCAGTTTCAAAGTTTCTTGAAGAGATACCTAATCATTTAATCGAAGGTTATAAAAAACCAGAAGAGAAAAAAGAAGTTAAAAAAGCTAAAATAGAAAACTTTAATCCATTTAAAAAGGAAGTATCAACAAATAGTCCTTTTAAAGTAGGAGAAAAAGTTGTCCATAAAAAATTTGGACAAGGACTAGTAAAAGAGATAGAAGATGAAAAAAGAATAGTAATCAGATTTAGAGAAGGTGACAAAAAGATACCTCTTATGATTGCTGAAAAGTTCTTGAGTAAAGTTTGATTAGAGAGGACATAATATGAAAAGAAGGACAATAACGGAGGAAGTTAAATATAAAGGCGTTGGTATACACAAAGGAGAAGATATTATCCTTAGACTCAAACCAGCTCCAGTAAATACTGGAATTGTATTTAAAAGAGTAGATCTTGAAGAAGGGAAAAATATGATTTTCATAGCTATGGAAAATATATTTGAACTTACTAGAGGAACTAATCTTAGAAATGAATATGGAGCAGCTATTTATACAATTGAACACTTTATGTCAGCACTATATGCTCTTGGAATAACTGATTTGTATGTAGAAGTTGATGGTAATGAAATGCCTATTATAGATGGAAGTGCAAGGGTATTTATAGATATGATAGAAAATCATATTCATGAATATGAAGAAGAAGTAGAAGAGATAGTTATAACAGAGCCTATATATGTATCTAAAGGTGATAAATATGTAATTGGATTACCTTATGAAGGGTATAAAATTACATATACAATAAACTTTAATCATTCATTTTTAAAATCACAAATGTTAGAAGTAGAAGTAAATCTAGAGAGTTATAAAGCTGAAATAGCTAAAGCAAGAACATTTGGTTTTGATCATGAAATAGCCTTCTTAAAAGCAAATAATCTTGCTCTTGGAGCAACTCTTGATAATGGAATTTTAATACAAAAAGACGGAGTATTAAATCCAGGTGGTCTAAGATATGAAGATGAATTTGTAAGACATAAAATACTTGATTTAATTGGAGATTTGAAAGTATTAAATAGACCTATTAAAGGGCATATATTAGCTGTAAAAGCTGGACATGCTGTACACAATGATTTTGTTAAAGAAATTATTAAAGCTAAAGGTATCGAAAAGATAAAATAGCATTTGTTGGGAGGAACATAAGTGAAAAATATACATGAAACTGCTATTATTGCAGAAGGAGCAGAAATAGGCGAAGATGTAACAATAGGAGCCTATAGTGTAATTGGACCAGAAGTAAAAATAGGAAAAGGTACTTTTGTAGATTCTCATGTAGTAATCGAAGGAATTACTGAAATAGGAGAAGGGAATAAAATATATTCATTTGCTTCTATTGGAAAAGAATCTCAAGATTTGAAGTATAATGGTGAAAGAACTAAAACTATTATAGGAAATAACAATAAAATAAGAGAATTTGTAACTATTCATAGAGGAACTGATGATAGATGGGAAACTAGAATAGGAGATAACAATTTATTAATGGCTTATGTTCATGTAGCACATGATGTAATTATTGGAAATGGTTGTATATTAGCAAATAATGCAACACTTGCTGGGCATGTTGTTATGGAAGACAATTCATATGTTGGGGGATTAACTCCTATACATCAATTTTGTAAAATTGGTCAATTTGCTTTTGTTGGAGGAGCAAGTTCGATAAATCAAGATATAGTGCCATTTTGTATAGCAGAAGGACATAAAGGTGGACCTAGAGGAATAAATGTAGTTGGATTAAAAAGAAGAGGTTTTAGCCTTGATGAAGTAAAAGCTATAAAAGATGCATATAAAACTATATTTATAAGTGGTCTTAGATTAGAAGAAGCTGTAAAAGAGCTTAAAGAAAAATATCCAGAAGAAAAAAATGTTAAATTAATGTTAGACTTTATAGAAAATAGTAACAGGGGGATAGCTAGATAGTGAAAAGAATTGGAATGATAACAGGCAATGGTAGGTTTCCACATATCTTTTTGGAGAGAGCTAAAAAAGAGGGGATAGAAGTATATCCCCTTGCCCTTTTTGATACAGTAGATGAAGAGATAAAGAAGCATCCAAATTATCAAAGATTCAATATGGGTCAGGTAGGAGCTTTTATCTCTTTTTTCTTGGAAAAAGGAATAAAAGAAGTTATAATGTTAGGTAAAGTGAATAAAAATGAGATATTTAAGGATATGGAAAAAGATCATATATATGAAATGATAATGGAAAGAGTACCTAATAAAAAAGATGAAACTCTTTTGATGGCTGTAGTAGGTATACTTCGGTTAAATGGAGTAAAAGTCCTTAATCAAAATTATCTTCTTGAAGATTATATGGTAGAGGAAAAAAACTATACAGTATCTAAACCTAAAGAAGAAGATTTGTTAAGTATAAATATTGGAATAGAAGGTGCAAAAGCACTGACGGCAATAGATGCTAGTCAATGTGTAGTAGTAAAAGATAAAGGGATTGTTGCCCTTGAAGGAATAGAAGGTACTGACGAAACTATAATAAGAGCAGGAAAATATGCAGGTGAAGGATGTATATTAGTTAAAGTGGCTAGACCTAAACAAGACCTTAGACTTGATATTCCAGCAATTGGTATGTCAACTATAGAAAAACTATATAAAATTGGTGCAAAAGGTTTAGTGGTAGAAGCAAAAAAAATGATTTTTTTAGAAAGAGAAGAAGTGATTAAATTTGCTAATGAAAAAGGCTTGTTTATTGTAGGAAGAAAAGTATAGTAGGAGGCAAAATGAAATATTTTGTATCAACAGGTGAGTTATCAGGAGATTTACACGCTTCTTATATATGTAAAAAAATCTTGAGTATGGACAAAGAAGCGAAAATATATGGAATAGGTGGGAAAAACCTAAAAAAAATTGGAATAGAAATTTTTAAAGATATAGATAAACTAGCTATTATGGGTTTTGTTGAAGTACTTAAAAATATTAAAATGTTAAAAAATACACTAGATGAAACATATAATTTTATTGTAGATAATCAAATAGAGAGAGTAATTTTAGTTGATTATGGAGGTTTTAACTTAAAACTTTTGGAAAAACTAAAAGAACATAATAAAGAAATAAAAATAAGTTATTATATTCCTCCTAAAGTGTGGATATGGGGAAAAAAACGTATACATAAAATCAAACTTGCTGATGAAATATTAGTAATATTTCCTTGGGAGGAAGAATTTTATAGGGAAAATAACATAAAAGCTCATTATTTTGGAAATCCATTTATGGAAAAATATAATAAGAGAGAGAAAAAAGGAGATAAAATTCTTCTACTCCCTGGCTCTCGTAAGCAAGAGATAACTTCCCTTATTATGCCAATGTTAGAAGTAGTAAGAGAAAAGAAAGAAGAAAAGTTTTTGTTAAAACTTGCTAAAAAAGAAGATTTGAATTTGATAAATGAAGATTTGAAAAATTATACTAACCTTGAAGTAGATTATGAAATTTCTCTTGAAGGTGCAGCGGAAAAGAGTAAATATGCAATTGCAGCATCTGGAACGGTAATTTTAGAATTAGCAATATTAGGACTTCCAGGAGTAGTAGTGTATAAAACTTCAATTATAAACGAAATCATTGCTAAATTAATAGTTAAACCAACTTTTATTACTTTGCCTAATCTTACACTTAATAAAGAAGTATATGTAGAACTTCTTCAAAGAGATTGTAATAGTAAAAGAATAATGGAAGAATTATCAAAAATAGAAAACAATATTCAAAAGGCAGAAGAGAGAGTAGAAGAAGTAAGGGAAAAATTAAATGGGGAAAACATAATAGAAAACTATGCGAAAGTTATAGTAGAAGGGACATCAAATGATTAAGATAGATAAAGAAAGTAACTTGTATAGGATATCAAAGGAGTATTTAATTCCTTATCTTCCACTATTTTTACTAAATACTTTAGTATCTTTATTTGCTGGTTTACAACCAGTAATCCATTCAAAATTAGTTCAGGTATTAATGGATGATGTATTTATAAATAAAGATATGGATAGATTAATTTTTGTAATTAGTTTAGTGCTAGCAGCATCATTTACAGTAGGTATAGCAGTTTATTTTAGAAATTATCTAAGTGCTTATATTTCTGGTAAATTAACTATGAATATTAGAAATGATATGTACAAAAAGATTCAAAAATTAAGTCATAGTTATTTTTCAGGAAATAAAACTGGTGATTTGATGACTAGATTCCAAATAGATACAGATAGAACTCAAAATATAATAGTTGTTGCTTTTAGAGGTTTGAGTGAAGTGTTAAAAATATTAGGATGTGTAGGATATGTATTCTATATAAATTGGTCATTAGCTTTAATATCTTTAACAATATTACCATTTGCTTCAATTATTATAAGAAAATACGGAAAAAGACTTAGACATACTGGTAAAGACATACAAGCAAGTCATGGTAGATTAAATAATATTTTACAAGAAGGAATTAGTGGAAACAGAGTAATCAAAGCTTTTGCAAGTGAAGATTATGAAGTGAAAAAATATAAAGAAGAAAATGATCTTAATTTTAAACATAGTATTAAAAATCGTAGATTAGATGCAAGACTTAAACCTATTGTAGAGTTTTTTACAACAACAGTTGTTGCTTTAGTAGCTCTATATGGTGGGTGGTTAGTGGTAGAAGGTAAAATGACTGCTGGAAGCATAATGGCTTTTTTAACAGCTTTTGGATTAATAATAGACCCTATGAAAAGGCTTACGGATATTAATAATAGTATACAAACTTCTATTCCAGCAGTAGATAGATTGTATGAAATTATAGATGCAGAAGTAGAGATAGAAGATAAAGAAGATGCAGTAGATAAAAAAGAAGTAGTTGGTAAAATTGATTTTAAAAATGTTTATTTTACATATGATAATAAACATGATGTAATCAAAAACTTTAACTTAGATGTAAAAGCTGGTGAAATGATAGCTCTTGTAGGAAAAAGTGGTAGTGGAAAATCTACTTTAGTAAACCTTATTCCTAGATTTTACGATATAAAAAGCGGAAGTATAAAAATAGATAATCTGGATATTAGAGATTATAAACTAAAAAGTCTTAGAACTCATATTGGAATAGTACCTCAAGATACATTTTTATTCTCTGGTAGTGTTTATGACAATATAATCTATGGAAGAAGAGATGCAACAAAAGAAGAAGTTATGGAAGCAGCTAAAATGGCAAATGCTTATAACTTTATAAAAGAACTTCCAGAAGGATTTGATACTGAAGTTGGAGAAAGAGGAGTACTTCTTAGTGGTGGACAAAAACAGCGTATATCAATAGCTAGAGCAATCTTAGAAAATCCGCCAATTATGATACTTGATGAAGCTACATCAGCACTTGATACAGAATCGGAAAGACTAGTACAAGATGCTCTTGATAAACTAATGGATAATAGAACAACATTTGTTATAGCACATAGACTATCTACTATACTTCATGCTGATAAAATAGTAGTAATGGAAGATGGAGAGATAAAAGAAATTGGTAAACACGAAGAATTATTAGATAAAAATGGAATATATAGAAAATTATATGAAACTCAATTTGGAAAAATAGAAGATAATTAGGAGGAGAAATGAGAGAAGACAATAGAGGATTAAACCAACTTAGGGAAGTAAAGATTACACCTAATTATATAATTCACCCTGAAGGGTCTGTTTTAATAGAATTTGGTAATACAAAAGTAATATGTAATGCAAGTGTACAAGATGGTGTACCACACTTTTTGAGAAATTCTGGAAAAGGATGGATTACTGGAGAATACTCAATGTTACCGAGAGCTACAGAAACAAGAAATGTTAGAGAAGCTAATAAAGGAAAGTTATCAGGTAGAACTATGGAGATTCAAAGACTTATAGGAAGAGCTCTTAGAGCTTGTATCGACCTTGATAGTATTGGAGAAAAAACAATAGTACTTGATTGTGACGTTATCCAAGCTGATGGAGGAACAAGAACAGCATCTATAACTGGTGCATATACTGCACTTGCTATAGCTATAAAAAGATTATTAGCACAGGGTAAATTGAAAGAAAACCCATTAAAAGGGAATATAGCTGCTATATCTGTAGGAGTAGTAGAAGGAAAAACTATGTTAGATCTTAAGTATACTGAAGATAGTATAGCAGAAGTAGATATGAATGTAATAATGAATGATAAACTTGAACTTATAGAAGTACAAGGAACAGGAGAAGAGGCAACTTTTACAAGAAGCCAATTAAATGCAATGCTTGATTTTGCAGAAAAGGGAATAAAAGAACTTATAGAAATGCAAAATAAAGTTATTGAGGAGGCTTAATATGAAAATATTCTTAGCCACTGGAAATAAAAAAAAGATAGAAGAATTAAAGCCAATTTTGAGTGATTTGAATTATGAAGTAAGCTCTATTGCTGATGGAGTACAGATACCTGATGTAGTAGAAGATAAAGATACTTTTGAGGGAAACTCTCAAAAAAAAGCGATAGAAATAGCAAAATTCTTGGATTTGGTAACTATAGCTGATGATAGTGGATTATGTGTTGATGCTCTTTCAGGAGCTCCTGGTGTATATTCTGCAAGATATGCAGGAGAAGATGGAAACGATAAACTCAATAATGAAAAATTGATAAAAGAATTAAAAAATGAATCCAATAGAAAAGCTCATTTTGTAAGTGTAATAAGTGTAGCTAAACCTAATGGGGAAGTTATCTCTTTTAGAGGTGAAGTAGAAGGAGAAATAATAGATGAATTTAGAGGAGAAGGTGGATTTGGATACGACCCTCACTTCTATTATGAACCTTTAAAAAGAACTTTTGCAGAATTATCAAAAGAAGAAAAGAATAAAATTAGCCATAGAGCTAGAGCTGTTGAAAAGATGAAAAAAGAAATTAAAGAATTTTTAGCAAAATAAATTAAGGACTGATTAGGAATAATCGGTCTTTTTTGTATATTTTTAAGAAAAATTAAAAATTAATATTTTTGAAGAAGATTGAAATATTTAAATTATATAATTACTAATTGAAGTTTAGTTTTATTATAGTGTCAAAAGTTATAAAAGGAGAAAAAAATTTAAAAAATGCTTAAATTATTTAAAAGTGAAAAAATAATAAACATATATTATATATCATTTTGAGGAAAAACACAAAGAAAAGTTTACTTTTAGAACTAATTGTGCTAAAATCTATTATATGAAAGGGATAAAAAACAAAATTAAAAAAATTCTACTTCTACCTCTTACTACCTTATTTAAGATAGAGGAAAAAATTACCTATGAAAAATATAAAAAAGTAAAGGAAGATAGGGAGAAGTTAGGAAAAAAGTACAAATTAATACAGGAAAAATATGAGAATTTTAAAGAGGAAAAGCAAAATTTACATAATGAAATTAATAATCTGAATAGTCAAATTAAGAATAAAGACGAAAGGATTAATGGACTTAATAGGGAAAATCTTAGATTAAAAGACGAAATTGAAGTTTTAAGTAAAAGAATTAGGGAGTTAGAGGAAAATGAAGAATCAACTACTATATGAAACAGTTAAAACAGATTTAAAGTCAGCTCTTATTATTTTTGACAAAGATGAAAATGTCATATTTACAAATGATAGAGCAGATACTATCTTAGATAAGATTAGAAAAAGTCCTGAAGAGTTCAAAGAGTTATTACTAAAGCATGAAGCACATGATGAATTTAATAGGAAAGAAATTAATATAAAAGATTATTTGTTAGGATTTAATCTAGAGAGAGTAGAAAAAGAAGATAGGCATGATAGGACAGTTATAATCTTTCAGGATATAACTAGTATCAAAATCAAAGAAAAAGAAGTGAATAAAAAGGAGCAAATGGAAGTACTAGGTCAATTGGCACTTTATATAGCTCATGAAGTAAAAAACTCACTTAATCTAATAAAAGGTTACTCTCAACTTATGCTAGAATCAAATAATATAGATTATTTACATAAAAATCTTTCTATTTTTTTAGATGAAACTGAAAGATTGAACAAATTAACACATAATATACTTGATTATACTAAAGATGGTATTATCGAATGTGAAAAAGTAGGAATGTGTGATTTTACAAGGGAATTTTTGAAAAAATCAAGTGAATTTAAAGATATAAATATTAAATGTGAAGAAGAAGAAATTTATGCATTTATAGATAAAGACAAATTTGTACAGTTGTATATGAATATAATTCAAAATGGAATAGATGCTATAGACAAAGATGGTAGTTTTAATATCTATATAACTAGGGAAGATAATGGGGTAGAAGTAACTTTTGAAACAGACGGACAAGTAGAAGATGACTTTGAACTTGAAAAATTATTTAACCCTTATTATACAACTAAAAAAGATGGAAATGGTTTGGGATTAGCTATTTGTAAAAAAATAATGAAAGAACATAATGGTGAAATTTGTGCAGAGAAAAATATTATGGGTGGTTTAAACTTTGTACTAAAGATACCCTATTTAGTTTTAAATTAAACATTGAATGTTGAAATATAAAAGAAAATATGCTACTATAAACAGAGCAAAATACCTAAGGAGGCAAAAAATTGGTAAGAAAATTAAAAACTAAAAATAACGGATCAAGTAATATATTAAAGCAAGCACAAGAGATGCAAGCTAAAATGATGGAAGTACAAGAAGGATTAAAAGGAAAAGAATTAGAAGCTTCAGTTGGTGGAGGAGCAGTTACTGTAAGAGTAAATGGTCAAAAAGAAGTAATAGCAGTTACTTTATCAGATGATATAGTTAAAGAAGCAGCTGAAGATAAAGAAATGTTAGAAGATTTAATCGTTTCAGCAGTAACAGAAGCTATGAGACAAGCTGAAGAATTAGCTGAAAAGGAAATGGGAGCAGTTACAGGTGGAATTAACATCCCAGGATTAATCTAATTATTGATTAAAAAAGAGCTTAAAAGGTTATCGTGAGATAACCT
>CAZHXU010000002.1:0-20546 GCA_964536535.1 uncultured Fusobacteriaceae bacterium | reverse complement strand
ATTGAATTTTTTTACCCTGTGTGCTATAATTTTGTAATATTGATTGAAGGTGATAAAGTATGGAAAAAGAGAGAGAAAAATATAGAGCTTATGGTAATAAACTCTATTTATTAATAAATTTATTAATGAAAACAATTAGAATAAAAAAAGAAGTCCATGAAGCTTATAGAGAAGATGAAAATTATATCTATGCTTTTTGGCATCAAAAAATATTTTTTCCTACTGTTAGTCTTACAAAAGTAGAGAAAAAACTAGTTATGACAAGTCCGTCAAAAGATGGAGAAGTTATGGCTGCAGTATTAGAAAAATATGGATATGAAATAGTTCGTGGTTCTAGTAGTAAAGAGAGTGTAAAAAGTCTTGTGACTATGATAAGAAAGATGCGTGAAGGTTATAGTGTTGGTTTTGCTGTAGACGGACCACGTGGACCTGCATTCAAAATAAAACCAGGAATAGTTTATATGGCTAAAAAAACAGGAAAAAAAATAGTACCTGTAGGTGGAGTATTTAAGAAAAAACATGTATTCGAAAAAGCATGGGATAAATTTCAGTTTCCTTATCCATTTACAAAAGGAGCAGTTGTAATGGGAGAACCTATTGAAGTTCCTAAAGATGCTAATGATGAAGAATATATGGAACTTATTAATAAAAAAATAGATGCTGCAAGTGAAAGAGCAGGAGTGATACTGTATGAATAGATTAGTAATAACTATGGGAGATCCTTGTGGTATAGGACCTGAAATAGCTGTAAAATTTTTTGATGAACTTTATAAAGTAGAAGATAAAAATTTGTTTATTGCTCTTATTGGTTCAAAAAGTGTAATTGAAAATTATATTAAAGAAAACAATATTAACCTTGAAATTGTTGAAATAGATGAAGAAAAATCTAAGAATATGACTATGAAAAATGGAGAATTACCTTTATTTAATATAGATGCTAAAGGTGAAGAATTTAGCCTTGGAGAACATACAGCACTTGGAGGAGAATATTCTATAAAATACATAGATAAAGCTATAGAATTATGTAGCAAAAAATATTTTGATGGAATGGTAACTTGTCCTATAAGTAAAGATAGTATGAATATGGCTGGGTATAAATTTAGTGGACATACTACTTATCTTGCTAATAAAACAAATACAAATGATTATGCTATGGTATTAAAAGGAGATAAAGTAACAGTACTTCTTAATACTACTCATTTATCCCTTGTAGATGCTTGTAAAGCTGTAAAAAAAGAAAATATTATTAATAAGATAAAAATAGCTGAGAGAGCTAAAAAAGAGATAGGTCTTAGTGGAACTATTGCAGTAGCTGGGCTTAATCCTCATAATGGTGAAAATGGACTCTTTGGTAGAGAAGAAATAGATGAAATAGGACCGGCAGTGGTAGAAGGACAAAAGTTAGGAATAGATGTCGAGGGACCAATAGTACCTGATACTCTATTTGTAAAAGTAGTAAAGGGTCAGTATGCTCTAAGTTTAGTAATGTATCATGACCAAGGTCTTATACCTATGAAAATGGAAAGTTTTGGAATGGGTGTTAATATAACTATTGGACTTCCATTTGTAAGAACAAGTGTAGATCACGGGACAGCCTTTGATATAGTTGGTAAAAATAAAGCAGATGTAGGCAGCTTACGAGAAGCAATAAAAATAGGTAATAAAATGGTAAAAATTAAAAAAGCTGATTTAAATAACTTAGCCGAAGTCGATTTTTCATAGGAGAAGAATGAATATTATTTTGGAAAAAGCAAAAGAAAAAGATATAAATGAAATATTAGCTTTACAAAAAGAAATTTTTTATGATGATTTTATAAAATATGGACTTTGTCCAGCATATACGGAAACTTTTGAAGGTCTTAAAGATTATTTGGATAAAAATCAGCTTATATATTTGATAAAAAATAATGATAAAATCATTGGAGATATAATAATAAATACTGAAGATTCAAAATATTATGATTTGGAAGTAATAGGTATAAAAAAGTCTTTTCAAGGAAAAGGTATAGGTAAAAAAGTATTTGAATTATTAGAAGAAAAACATAATGATAGAAACTGGTTTTTACATACTCCTTGTGATAAAAAAGAAAATCATATTTTTTACGAAAAAGTAGGATATGAAAATAAAGGGAGTAGAAAAATAACAGATAAGTTAACTATGACAAAATTTATAAAAAATATTAAATAGATGCAAATTAGAGAAAGGGGTAAAATGGAAAAAAAGAATTTTTATATAACAACACCAATATACTATGTTAATGGAGACCCTCATGTAGGAACTGCATATACAACAGTAGCTTGTGATGTATTAGCTAGATACAAAAAAACTGCTGGTTATGACGTTCATTTTTTAACTGGAACAGATGAACATGGTCAAAAAGTAGAAGAAAAAGCAAAAGAAATGGGATATACTCCACAACAGTGGACAGACCTTATGGCACCAAGATTTAAGGAATTATGGACAGCACTTAATGTTGAAAATGATGATTTTATAAGAACAACTGAAGGTAGACATAAAAAAAGTGTAACAAAAATCCTTAAAGAAGTTTATGAAAAAGGTGACATATATATAGGTGCATATGAAGGTAAATATTGTGTAAGTTGTGAAACATTTGTACCTGAAAATCAAATTGTTGGTGAAAATTCATGTCCAGATTGTGGAAAAGACCTTAGAGTAGTTCAAGAAGAAAGTTACTTCTTTAAAATGAGTAAATATCAAGAAGCTTTACTTAAACATATAGATGAAAACCCTGACTTTATTCTACCTCAAAGTAGAAGAAATGAAGTTATATCATTTATTAAACAAGGTTTACAAGATTTATCTATAAGTAGAAATACATTTAAATGGGGAATTCCAATAGAATTTGATCCTAGTCATGTTGTATATGTATGGTTTGATGCTTTAACAAACTATATGACTGCTGTTGGATATGAAAATAATCCAGATATGTTTGAAAAGTTTTGGAATAACTCTGAAGTAGTGCATATGATAGGAAAAGATATTTTACGTTTCCATGCTATAATTTGGCCTTGTATGTTACTTGCAGCAGGAGAAAAATTACCTGAGAAGATAGTAGCTCATGGATGGTGGACTGTTGAAGGTGAAAAGATGTCTAAATCAAAAGGCAATGTACTTGATCCATTAAAAGAAATTGAAAAATATGGTGTAGACCAGTTTAGATACTTTTTATTAAAAGAAGTACACTTTGGGAATGATGGTAACTATTCAGATGCTTCTATGGTAAATAGAGTAAATGCTGAACTAGCAAATGACCTTGGAAATCTACTTAACAGAACTCTTGGTATGTATAAAAAATACTTTGGAGGTATAGTAGTAGAAGGAGAAGGACATGAAATCTATGATGATGAAATAAAAGCATTATGGTATGAAACTCTTGTCGAAGTAGATAAAGCTATGGATAAAGTTCAATTTTCATATGCTTTAGAAGCTATATGGAAGTTTATATCTAGAATGAATAAATATATAGATGAAACTATGCCTTGGTTATTAGCTAAAGATGAGGAAAAATCTCCTAGATTAGCAGTTGTAATGAATAATTTAGTAGAAGCATTGTATAAAATTGCAGTATTAGTATATCCTTACATGCCAGAAAGTGCTAGTAAAATTTGGGCACAATTAGGAGTAGAAGGAGATATTAAAGAAGCAAAAATAGATATAATTAAAGATTGGTCTTCGTTTGAAGTTGGTCATAAGTTAGGTGAAGCTACTCCTGTATTCCCAAGAATTGAAATTCCTAAAAAGGAAGAAAAAGAATTTGAAGAAGAATTAGTAGTAGAAAACCCAATTAATATTGATGATTTTTCTAAAGTATCTATAAATGTAGTAGAAATACTAAAAGCAGAACAAATAGAAGAAGCAAAAAATCTACTAAGATTTATTGTTGATACTGGAAATGAAAAGAGACAAATAGTTTCTGGTATTGCTAAATTCTATAAAGAACCAAAAGAACTTGTTGGTAAAAAAGTATTAGCAGTAACTAATCTTGAGCCAGTTAGTTTAAGAGGGGTAATGTCACAAGGAATGCTACTTACAACTGTTGAAAAGAAAAAAACAAAATTAATTTTTGTTGATGACTTAGTTAAAGTAGGATCAATAGTAAAATAAAATTAGGGGGCTACTAAGTAGACTCCCTTTTATTCTTAGTTTGTGTGAAAATGATGGAGGAATGATGACTGGGGAAAAAAGAAGAGAAATTATAATTGAAAAACTAAATAGTTCTTTGAGTCCAATTAAAGGGAGTCAATTTGCAAAAGAGCTAGAAGTAAGTAGGCAAGTAATAGTCCAAGATATAGCACTTTTGAGAGCTCAAGGTCTTGATTTGGTTGGTGGACCAAATGGCTATAAACTTATAAAAGAAGAAAAAGGAATCAGAAAAGTTATATCTACAATACATAGTGATAATGTATCTATGAAAGAAGAACTTGAAATAATCGTAGAGAATGGTGGGAAAGTAATAGATATTATTATCGAACATGAAATCTATGGTGAACTAAGGGCAAATCTTTATATAGAAACTATTAAAGATATAGAAAAATTTATGAAAAAAATAGAAAAAGCAGAACCGCTTTCAAAAATAACTCACGGGATACATTTGCATACTATTCTTGTAGAAAAATTAGAAGATTTTGAAATGATTAAAGAAAAATTAGATCAAAGAGGGCTTTTGAATAAATAAACTCTTTTAAATTGTGTGTGGATAAATGGGCTTAAATGCTCATTTATATTTTTTTTGACAAAATTTCTTTTTTGGTACAAGTGTATGAAAATCTATATAAGGACTTTCTTAAACTATTAGACAAAGGATAGGGCTTGTGCTATAATAGATAGGATATTATATACAATGGGGGAAGTTTATGTTAGATTTGAATAAAATAGTAGCCCAAGAACTTGGGATTAAAGATCATCAAGTAGAAAATACTGTAAAACTATTAGATGAAGGAGCAACAGTTCCGTTTATTGCGAGATATAGAAAAGAAGTAACAGGTAGCCTTAATGAAGAGGACATACGTAACATCCTTGAGAAGATAACGTATCTTCGTAATTTAGAAAATAGAAAAGAAGAAGTAACAAGATTAATTGAAGAACAAGGAAAACTTACTGAAGACCTTAAAAAATCAATCTTAGCAGCAACTAAACTTCAGCAAGTAGAAGACCTTTATCTGCCTTATAAGAAAAAGAAAAAAACAAAAGCAGATATAGCTAAAGAGCAAGGTCTAGAACCATTAGCAGAGTTTATATTAACTGGGAAGAATATAAAAGAGGTAGAAGTAGAAGCAGAAAAATTTGTTTCGGAAGAAGTGGCTGATAAAGAAGCTGCTATAGAAGGAGCAAAATTAATCTTAGCTCAAAACTTGAGTGAATCAGCTGAATATAGAGAAGATATTCGTGAGCGTATGCTGAAATTTGGTGTTATCACTTCTAAACTTATTGAGAAAAATAAAGAATTAGATGAAAAAGAAACATATAAAGATTATTATGAACATAATGAAAAAGTAGCTTATATTGCAAGTCATAGAGTAATGGCTCTTAATAGAGGTGAAAAAGAAAAAATATTAAAAGTTTCTGTTGAAGTAGATGAAAAAACTAAAGAGTTTATTATTGTAAAAGGATTAATCTTCTTTAACAATAGAAATATGGAAGAAATATTAAGAAGTATAGTAGAAGATAGTTTAGGAAGACTTATATTCCCATCAATCGAAAGGGAAGTAAGAAATATACTTACAGATAAAGCTGAAATAGATGCAATAGCTATTTTCAAAGAAAATCTAAAAGCACTTCTTATGCAACCACCTTTAGAAGAAAAAAATGTATTAGGTTTAGACCCAGCATATAGAACAGGGTGTAAAACTGTTGTTATAAATAAAGACGGATTTTTTGAATTAGATGATGTTCTTTATTTGGTAGAAGGAATGCATAATGAAAAGCAACTTGCAAGTGCAAAGAAAAAAATTCTTGATTATATAGAAAAATACAATATTGATATTATTGCTATTGGTAATGGAACTGCAAGTAGAGAAACTGAGAGTTTTGTAGCAAAAACTATAAAAGAATCAAAAAGAAAAGTTTATTATATGATAGTTAATGAAGCAGGGGCGTCTGTATATAGTGCGAGTAAACTTGCTAAAGAAGAGTTTCCAGACCTTGATGTAACAGCAAGAGGAGCAATATCTATTGCTAGAAGAATTCAAGATCCTCTGGCTGAATTAGTAAAGATTGATCCTAAATCTATAGGTGTAGGAATGTATCAACATGACTTAAACCAAAAAAGATTAGACGAATCTTTAGCTGAAGTAATTGAAACAGTAGTTAACTCGGTAGGAATAAACGTTAATACTGCATCTTGGGCTTTACTTTCGTATGTATCTGGAATCAAAAAAAATATAGCGAAAAATATAGTTAGCTATAGAGAAGAAAATGGTAAATTTAAAAATAGAAAAGAACTTTTGAAAGTAAAAGGGCTTGGAGAAAAAGCTTATACTCTTGCTGCTGGATTTATAGTTGTTCCAAATGGTGAAAATCCACTTGATAATACAATTATCCATCCTGAATCGTATAAAATAGCAAAAGTATTATTAGAAGAAGCAGGATTATCTATATCAAAATTGGATGAAGATAGGGTAGAAGTAGAGAAAACTTTGAAAAGTATTGATTTAGATCAATTTTCAACTAAAAATGATTTTGGTCTAGAAACAACAAAAGATATATATAACGCTCTTATTAAAGAGAGAAGAGATCCGAGAGACAATATAGCTAAACCTTTACTGAAATCAGATATATTAAAAATTGAAGATTTGAAAGATGGTATGGAACTAGAAGGTACAGTAAGAAATGTTGTGAACTTTGGTGCTTTTGTTGATATAGGACTTAAAAACGACGCATTACTACATATATCACAAATGGATAAAAGAGTAGATGACATCTTGTCTGTATTAAGTGTTGGAGACATAATAAAAGTTAAAGTACTTAGTGTAGATATAAAAAGAGGAAGAGTTAGTTTAACTAAAAAAGGACTATAGGGGATAAATATGGAGCTTTCAAAAAAATCTTTATTAGCAAAAGCTATTATATATAATGATATAGCAATATTACTTACATCACTTATAGTGTTTGTAGCTATGAGTTTTGTAATTTTTAAAGATATAGATAGCAGAGTACCAAATCTTTTAAAAGATGCTAGTAAAAATCTTGAAATTAGTTACACTAATTATATAGATAATATAGAATCTTTTGTAAAAGATACAATTAATAATGGTAATTTTGATTTTCAGTTAAAGCAACTTGATGATCTTAGAGAAATAGAAAAAAAATATAGAAAATTCTCTAGTGACGATAAAAAAACACCAGTATCGATAAGTAAATTTAGTACTGAGTTATTAAACTATATGGCTCAACAACTTCAAGGAAATGATTATTTTAATAATGTTTATTTTGGACTTAGTTTAGCTGACTATAATGGAAAGATTATAGCTGAAAAACTTGATTGGGGAAAACTTGAAGGTAGTAGATATAGTTTAAATAATGATATACAAAAATTTAGAATGTACATGGGAGCTAATAAGGAAAATGAAGTAGAAAGATACTTTGAAACAACAAAAGATACAAATGAAATCCTTATTAGAATGATAATTAAGTTAGATAAAGGCTACAAAAATATAAGGTATGTTGTACTTACAACACTTGTAGACAATAAATTTTTGAATACAGTAAAAACTTATGTTGATTTGAATGAAAATATTAAATTGTTTATTTTATATGAAGATAAATATATAGATGGTGAACTTGAAGGTTACACATCAGGAACTCAGTTTTTTAAGAATAAAAATAGAGAATTGTATGCTAAAAATAATGTAGAAAATGGGAAAAAATATAGTTTTGATTATGTTTCTATAAAAGATAGCCAAGATAGAGTTGTTGGTGACTTTGGGTTAGCTTTATCAAAATATGTTTTAATTGAACCTAATATGCTATATTATCTTGTAGCTTTTGCAATAATTTTATTATTAATACTTATATTTTCTATGGTTTTTGGAAAATTATATTCTAATCTTTTTATGCCTTTGATAGCCCTTACTGATATTAGTAATAAAGTAGCAAGTGGGAATCTGGATGTAAAATGGCGTATAAAAGCCGAAGGGGAGATTAAAAGTCTTTCAGAATCTATGAAAAAAATGGTTATGACTATAAAACATAATCAAGAAGACTTAGAACTTCAAAATGAAAAATTGAAAGATTCAATTCTTAGAATTAATATGATAGAAAAACTTTTGATGAATATACATAGTGAAGATGATATAGATCAAATAATATTTTATATATTAGGTGCTCTTACAAGTAAAGTTGGACTTGATTATGGAAGAGCTATATACCTTGAATTTGATTCTGAATTAGATATATTAAAAGGAAAATTAAGTTCTACTAATATTAAACTTATTGATAATAATAATGAATTATTTAAGTTTACAAGTGGACTTAAACTACAAACAGAATCATTAGACAAGATTATAAGACTTATTTCTATTGAATTAGATGATAATTACATAGCAAAAAGTTTTAAAGAGCAGAAGATAATTTATTATAATGATAGAGGATTTAAGTATAACTTAGGAAGTGAATTACTTACTAGTTTAGGTCTAAATAACTTTATATTAATGCCTGTATATACGGAAAATAAAAGTTACGGACTTATTGTAATTGATCAAAGTATTAGTAAAAAATACATACAAGAAGAAGATATAGAACTTTTAAATCTTCTAAGTATGAATATAACTATATATCTTAAAAATAAAGAACTAGAAAAAGAAAAATTAACTTCTGAAAAGCATAGTACAATAACTTATTTGAGTAATAAAATTCTTAGGGAAATTCAACTTCCTATGGTGAATATAAAAGATATTATCGAAGAGTATAATCAAAATGAAGTTATTGATAAAGAAAAAATCTATGGTATAGATAAAAATATAAATAAAATAACTAAATTAAGTTCTATGGTGTTAGATTATTCAGATAGTAATAAATATGCATTTGAAAAGATAGACTTAAAAGACGTTATTGATAAAAGTATAGAAAACTGTAGATGGATGTTAAAAGAAACAGTAATTGACCTTAGCAAACTTTATACACATAGAGAAGATGTTATAGGGAATAAAAATAAATTAATCAAAGTAATAACTAATGTTATTCAAAATGCTGTTGAAGCAGTGGATAATGTAGGTGGAAGAATAAATATTACTACTAAAAGTTTACCTAATGCAGTTCAGATTAAAATAAGTGATAATGGTGAAGGGATAGAGGAAAAAAACCTTAAAAAAATCTTTGATCCATTCGTATCTCTAAGAGATTCTTCTGGTCTTGGTTTAGCAATTGCTAAAAAAATTGTTAAAGAACATGGAGGAGAAATTAGAGTAAGGTCTGCAATTAATAAGGGAACTGAAGTAAGAATAATTTTAAATATATTTAAGGAGGAATAAAATGCAAGAAAAAGAGCAGTTAGATTATGGAAAAACACTTAATCTTCCTAAAACAAGCTTTAAGATGAAAGCTAACTTGCCTGGTAAAGAGCCAGAAATCTTGAAAGTATGGAACAAACAAAATATTTACCAAAAATCATTAGAAAACAAAAAAGAAAAATTCATGTTACATGATGGACCACCATATGCAAATGGTGATATTCATATTGGACATGCTTTAAATAAAATTTTAAAAGATATTATACTTAAATATAAAAGATTACAAGGATTTGAAGCACAATATATTCCAGGATGGGATACACATGGATTACCAATTGAACTAAAAGTAAGTGAATTACTTGGTGAAAAAATGAAAACTATGAGTCCACTTGAAATAAGAAAAGAGTGTACTAAATATGCTAAAAAATGGGTTGAAAAACAAAAAGCAGACTTTATAAGATTAGGAATCTTGGGAGACTGGGATAACCCTTATTTAACTCTTAATCCAGAATATGAAGCAAAACAATTAGAAGTATTTAAAGAATTATATGAAAACGGATATGTGTTTAAAGGGTTAAAACCTATACACTGGTCACCAGTTACTCAAACAGCTCTTGCTGAAGCTGAACTTGAATACAAAGATGTAGTATCTACAAATATCTATGTAAAAATGGAAGCTAATGCTGATTTGTTAGAGAAATTAGGAGTAGAAGAAGCAGGAATAGTAATATGGACAACAACTCCATGGACACTACCAGCAAATATGGCTATATGTTTAAATGAAGAATTTGAATATGGTTTATATAAAACAGAAAAAGGTAATTTATTAGTTGCTAAAGGTCTTGCTGATAATTGCTTTAAAACAATGGAAATTACAGAAGTTGAACTTGTAAAAGAATTTGTAGGAAAAGACTTAGAAAACTTGACATATACACACCCATTCTTAGAAAGAACAGGGAAAATCATATTAGGTGACCACGTAACTCTTGAAGCAGGTACAGGTTGTGTACATACAGCTCCTGGACATGGACAAGAAGATTATGTTGTAGGTACAAAATATGGAATAGAAGTAGTGTGTCCAGTTGATAACCACGGACATATGACTGAAGAAGCTGGTGAATTAGTAGCTGGTATGTTCTATAAAAAAGCTAATAAAGTATTAGTAGCTCATTTAGAGGGAACAGGGCACCTATTAAAAGCTAGTGAATTTACTCATTCATATCCACATGACTGGAGATCAAAAACTCCTGTTATATTTAGAGCTACTGAACAATGGTTTGTTAAAGTAGAAGGGTCAGATATAAGAGAAAATGCTTTAGAAGCATTAAAATCAGTAGAGTTTGTTCCTGGATGGGGAATAAATAGAATTACTGCTATGATAGAAAATAGACCTGACTGGTGTATCTCGAGACAAAGAACGTGGGGAGTACCAATTCCTATATTCTATAATAATAAAACTGGAGAAGAGATATTCAAAACAGAAATTATTAATAGAGTAATTGAATTAGTTAAAAAAGAAGGTTCGGCAGCATGGGTTAAATATAGTGCTGAAGAATTAATTGGTGAAGAGTTATTAGTTAAATATAACTTAAAAGACATAGAACTTAGAAAAGAAACAAATATAATGGATGTATGGTTTGATTCTGGAGTTTCTCATAGAGGAGTTTTAGAAACTAGAGAAGGATTATACAGACCAGCTGATTTATACTTAGAAGGTTCAGACCAACATAGAGGATGGTTCCAAACATCACTTCTTACTTCTATTGGAAGTACAAAAGATGCTCCATACAAAAAAGTCTTAACTCATGGATTTGTAAATGATGGAGATGGAAGAAAGATGTCAAAATCTATAGGTAATGTTGTTGCTCCAAATGATGTTATTAAAACATATGGTGCAGATATACTTAGACTATGGTGTGCTAGTGCTGATTATAGAGATGATGTTAGAATCTCTGATTTAGTACTTAAACAAATGTCAGAAGCTTATAGAAGAATAAGAAATACAGCTAGATATATCTTAGGAAATATAAATGATTTTGATCCAGTAAAAGATAGAGTAGAGTATAAAGATATGCCTGAAATCGATAGATGGGCATTACATAAATTAGAAACATTAAAAAGAGATGTTACAGCAAACTATGATAAGTATGAATTTTATAACTTATTCCATGAAATTCATTATTTTGCAGGAATAGATATGTCTGCATTCTACTTGGATATCATAAAAGACAGACTATATACAGAAGATACAGAAGGAAAACTTAGAAGAAGTGCTCAGACAGTAATGTATGAAGTATTAACAACTATGGTAAGAATGGTTGCTCCAGTACTATCATTTACTGCTGAAGAAATCTGGTCTAAAATGCCTGAAGTTGCTGTTGATGCAGAGTCTGTACATTTAACTTCTTGGTATGAAAACAATGATGAATACTTAGATGAGAACTTAGCTGCTAAGTGGGATAAATTTATTAAACTTAGAAAAGAAGTAAATAAAGTTCTTGAAAAAGCAAGACAAGGTGAAGATAGAATAATTGGAAACTCTTTAGATGCTAAAGTTATCTTAAAAGTTGATGAAGAAGGATATAGTGAAATTTTAGGAGATTTAGAACTTGTAAAAGAAATCTTTATAGTATCGGATCTTGAACTTGTAGTAGAAGCAGATGAAACATTTAGTAAATCAGAAGAACTAAATGTATTCATAAAAGTAGAACATGCACCAGGTGAAAAATGTGATAGATGTTGGAAGTACTCTGAAGAATTAGGTTCAGATGAAGAACACGAAAATATTTGTCCTAGATGTACATCAGTTTTAAAATAAAAGGTTTGTGAGGCCTAGCCTCACCCTTTATTCTTTATACATAAGAAATTACCATATGAAAAAGTATTACTTTTTCTTTAAGGAGAAAATATGACTTATATAGTATTTGTAATAGCACTATTAATAATAGACCAAGTTACAAAATATCTTGTAGATACAAGATTTTTAGAGGGAGATACTTTAGCAGTTATCCAAGATTTTTTTCATTTAACTTATATAAAAAATAGAGGAGTTGCTTTTGGAATCTTTCAAGGAAAGATAGTACCAATTACTATTATTTCAATTGGGGCAGTTATTGGAATCATTTGGTATGTTATTAAATATGAAAAAAATGGTAGTAAATTGATACATTATTCATACGCATTCATAGTTGCTGGTGCTCTTGGAAACATTATAGATAGAGTAGCAAGAGGCTTTGTAGTAGATATGATAGATTTTAGAGGAATATGGTCATATATATTTAATATGGCTGATGTATATATAAATGTAGGAGTAGCTCTTATGTTACTTGATTATATTTTAGTTGAGATGAGAAAAAAGAAAGAGGAGGAAAAGCTTAAATGACCTTTCAAGATATGATACTTGCTCTACAGAAATATTGGAGCTCTAAAGGGTGTGCTTTAGGAAACCCATACGATATAGAGACTGGTGCGGGAACATTTAACCCAAATACAGTAGTTATGAGTTTAGGACCTGAGCCATGGAATATAGCTTATGTTGAACCATCAAGAAGACCAAAAGATGGAAGATATGGAGAAAACCCAAATAGGGTATATGAACACCATCAATTTCAAGTAATAATGAAACCATCACCAGATAATATACAAGAACTTTATTTAGAAAGTTTGGAAGTATTAGGAATTGATCCTAAAAAACACGATATTAGATTTGTTGAAGATGACTGGGAATCACCAACTCTTGGAGCTTGGGGACTTGGTTGGGAAGTATGGTTAAATGGAATGGAAGTAACTCAATTTACTTATTTCCAACAAGTTGGAGGACTAGAACTTGATGTAACTCCTGTTGAGATTACATATGGTTTAGAAAGACTTGCAATGTACATACAAGGTGTAGAAAATATCTATGATTTAGATTGGGCAGAAGGTGTAAAATACGGAGATATGAGACTTCAATTTGAATATGAATTTAGTAAATATTCATTTGAAATAGCATCTCGTGAAGATCATTTTGCTTGGTTTGATATGTATGAAAAAGAAGCTCTAAGAGCTCTTGAAGCTGGATTAGCATTCCCTGCTTATGATTATGTTCTTAAATGTTCACATACATTTAATGTATTAGATGCAAGAGGTGCAATATCTGTTACAGAAAGACAATCTTATATATTAAGAGTTAGGGATCTATCAAAAAGATGTGCTGAAGTTTTCGTTGAAAATAGAAGAAAACTTGGATTCCCATTATTAAAAAAAGAAGATAATAATTAGGAGGGTAGCTAGTGGATATTTTATTTGAAATTGGACTAGAAGAGATACCAGCAAGGTTTCTTAGACCTGCTTTGAAGGATATAGAGAAACTTATTAAAAGTGAACTTAAGGATAAAAGAGTTTCGGTTGAAGGAATTAAAACAAATGGAACACCTAGAAGGTTAATATTAACTTTGGAAGGTTTAGCTAATAAACAAGAAGATTTAGATGAAACAAATATTGGTCCAGCTAAAAATGTTGCGTTTAATGATGACGGTGTACCTACAAAAGCTTGTTTAGGTTTTGCAAAGTCTCAAGGAGTAGAAGTAAGTGAACTTGATATAATTGAAACAGACAAAGGTGAATATATAGGTGTAAAAAAGTTTGTTGAAGGAAAAGAAACTAAAACTTTATTGCCAAATATATTTGAAGGTATAGTTAAAAACCTTACTTTCCAAAAATCAATGAAATGGGGAAGTAAAAAATTCAAATTTGTAAGACCTGTAAGATGGTTATTAGCTCTTTGTGATGGGGAAGTAATAGAATTTGAAGTAGAAGGAATTAAATCAGATAGAATAACTAGAGGACATAGATTCTTTGGTAGTCAAGAAATAAAAGTTGATTCTATAAAAGATTATTTTGAGAAAATAAGAGAAAATAATGTAATTATAGATATTGAAGAAAGAAAAGAATTAATAGTTAAAGATATACAAGAAAGATGTACAGAAGCAAATGAAAAAGTACATATTGAAGAAAGTTTGTTAGATGAAGTTGCAAACTTGGTAGAATATCCATATCCGATAGTAGGAAGCTTTAATACTGAGTTCTTGGAAGTTCCTCAAGAAGTACTTATAATTTCTATGCAAGTGCACCAAAGATATTTCCCTATTTTAGATAATGAAGGGAAGTTATTGCCTAAATTTGTTGTAGTTAGAAATGGTGTTGAAGATTCAGAATATGTAAAAAGAGGAAATGAAACAGTTATTGGTGCTAGATTAAGTGATGCTAGATTCTTTTACAATGAAGATTTGAAAAAAGATATGGAAGAATTTGTTGAAAACCTTAAAACTGTTGTGTTCCAAAAAGACCTAGGAACTATCTATGAAAAAATAGAAAGAGCAAAAAAATTAGGAACATACCTGTTAGATACTCTTAATAATACAGTTAAATTAGACGATGTATTAAGAACTATACACCTTGCTAAAGCTGACCTTATGTCAAATATGATAGGTGAAAAAGAGTTTACTAAACTTCAAGGATTTATGGGACACAAATATGCTCTTAAAGGTGGAGAAAAAGAAAGTGTAGCACTTGGAATAGAAGAACATTATTTACCTAGATATCAAGGAGACACTTTGCCAACAACTATTGAAGGAGCTATTACAGGAATTTCTGATAAGATAGACACATTAGTAGGATGTTTTGGTATAGGGCTTATACCTAGTGGTTCTAAAGATCCATATGCTCTTAGAAGAGCAACTTTAGGAATAGTTAATGTTATACTTAATTCTAACTTGAGCTTTAGTATTGAAGGGTTAGTAAAAAAAGCAGCTAATATATTTGCTGAAAAAGATATACTTAAAAGAGATAAAGAAGAAGTAATAAAAGATGTATTAGACTTCTTTAAAGCAAGAGTTATAAATGTATTAGTAGATAAAGGATATAGAAAAGATATTGTTAACGCAGTAGTTAATATTGATTTTGATAATATTGTTGAATGTGAGAAAAAAATTGTTGATTTGACTAGAATTATAGAAGAAGCTGACTTTGTTGAAATAGTTAATTTATTAAAAAGAGTTGGAAACATTGCAAAAGATGGAAATGAAGACAATTTGAATAAGGAACTATTAGAAGTAGAAGCTGAAATTAATCTTTATGATTTTGTAAAAGAATTTGAAATGCTTGCTAAACAAGATCTTGAAAATAATAACTATGAAAAATACTTTAGAGAAATATTAAAAGGTAGAGAAATTATTAATAACTTCTTTGATAATGTAATGGTTATGGATAAAGATGAAAAGATTAAAAATAATAGATTAGCTCTATTAAAAGGTTTAGATAGATTATTTAAACAAGTTGCAGATATTACAGAACTAGATTAATGGAGGAAAATCTTTGGAAGTTTTTAAGACTAAAGGAGTATGTGCTAAAGAGATAAAAATAAGCATCGAAGATAAAATAATTGCGGATGTTGAGTTTGTTGGAGGGTGTCCAGGAAATTCTATTGGTATAGAAGCTCTTGTTAAAGGTAGAAGAGTAGAAGAAGTAATTGAAAGATTATCTGGTGTTAAATGTGGACCAAGAAAAACTTCTTGTCCAGATCAATTAGCAGAAAGTTTGAAAAAATATGTTTAATATAAAAGAAGGCAAATAGCCTTCTTTTTTATGTATTATTTAATCTATTTCTATTTTCTTTTCCAATCATTTTACAAAGTTCTTTTGGTGAAGATTTTGGAAATTCTGCATATTTTTTATTATAAGCTTTTTTGAATTGCCCTTGGGAAAAATGATAATATAAGTAGATTTTATCCATATCTATATTGGAGTTGGTAGTGAGGGTAGAAGAGTATTTTGAAAAAATCTTATTTAAGCTTGATATACCAAGTATCCATAAGGGACATTTAAATATATTCAACAAAGCAATAGTTAAATTAGCCATATATATTTGAGTTTCATCAATAATGCTTTGGTATTTTTTTAATTTTTTCAAATCATTTGTTACTCTTGTATGAAGAAAAGACTTGTTAAGAACTATAACTTCTTTGTCATACTCTTCTACCATCCCACTTCCTACCATAAAATTTTGTGCTCCCTTACCAGAACTTCCAACTGCATATTTTTCTTCTATAGCTTCATTCAAACCGGGATTATCTGTTACCCAAATATACTTGATATTATCATCAATAGTAATCTCATCTAGCTTTTTATTGTACACAAAAGCAAAGGGAAAATCATAAGTTTTATCAGATAGTTTTAATACTTCATCTTTGATTTCTGGATAATTTTCATTAAATTCTTCAACTTTTTTTTTAAACTCTTCTCTCAAAGTCACAAATTTATTAAATTCTTCTCTAGTCATAATATACCCTAAATCTCAATAGCAGTAATACTTCTATACAAGTCAAGAGCATAAGTATCTGTCATACCACAGATAAAATCAGTAACTAATCTAAGTTCATTGTATAGTTTGTTATCAGAGTCGGGATATTTGTCCATTAAGAATCTGTAATTACTAGAAATTACATGATATAACTTCTCTTCTTTACTTCCTTTTCTATTACGTTTTGGAGATGTAATTGCTTTTGTAAACTCATCTAATAAAACACTAATAATTTTATCCCCAGTAAGCTCAAGTTTAAGTACTTCTCGACTATTATATAAAACTTCTCCAAGCTCTTTAAATGCTTTCTTTAAACTTCCAGCTTCAGATAAATCAAGTAAATCCATATCAAATTGCCCCTTAAGTATTTTGTCATGGTTTTTAACAAAACATTTTACACTTTCTTTTATCATATAATTTTGAATCTTTATTCTAAAGATACCAACAACAACTTCAAGTGGAATAGGATATTTTGGGTCAACATTTATACTATCTAAAGTATCTAATAACTCTTTTTCTTCTGGATTAGATGGATCAAGATATTTATGCATCTTTTTCTTTATCAAATCAAGAGTTAATAAACCTTTTTTACATCCGTCTTCAATATCTGCTACAGAATAAGCAATATCATCAGCAGATTCAAGTAAAAATACAAGAGGGTGTCTTCTAATTTTGCCATCTACTTTTAATCCAAGTTCGTGAACTATAGTTTCAAAACTTTCACTTTCACTTTGGAAATAACCAAACTTTTTATAACTAACTCCTTGGTCTTTTTTATTTCCTTCAGTAGAACTACGAGGATATTTTATAATAGTAGCTAAAACAGGGTATGTAAGGTTTATACTGTGCTCATCTCTTGTATACTGTAGTTTTTTTAGGAGCCTAAAAGCCTGGGCATTTCCTTCAAAATTTGTAAAATCTCCCATTTCTTCATCTGACCAATGGAAATCATAAAAATCTTTATTACCAACAAAAGTTTTACTAAAAAAATCTTTGTAATAATCTTGGATAACCATCTCACCATAATGTCCAAAAGGTGGATTACCTATGTCGTGTATAAGTGAAGAAGCTCCAAGGATAGCACTAATATGCCCTCTTTTACTCTCTTCTATATATCCTAACTTGATTAATTCTTCTTCTACTTCACGTCCTATTTGTGTAGCAATAGTTGATGCTTCTATAGAATGTGTTAATCTTGTTCTAATAAAATCATTATTAGCCAAGGGAAAAACTTGTGTTTTATTTTGCATACGTCTAAATGCAGATGAAAAAATGATTTTTGAATAATCATACTGAAATTCTTCAAAATCATTTCTATTTCTATTTTTTTGTCTAAATCTATATGGTTTTAATAAATCATCCCAATTCATAATTTTCTCCTTCTTCTTTTATACATATATTATACCTTAGCTAAAGCTAAATTGTTAGTATTTTATACATAAAAACTTCATACTTTTCATACTTTTCATAAAAAGTTTGACTTTTTATATTAGAATATGCTAATATAGTTTCACTAAGGAAAAGTCAAGGAGGAGATATGAATAGGGAGTTACTAAAGAAAAAAGTTCAAACTCATTGGTCATGGGTATTGATTCTACTATTTTTTTTACTAAGTATTGTTAATGTTTATTTTGGTTATTTGGGTCTTATATGCATAACTAAACCTATGTACCATGCAATTAAAGGTAGAGGAAAAATCCATTGTTCTCACTATTGCCCAAGAGGTGCAATATTTGGAAAGTTTTTAGGGAAAGTATCATTAAATAATGCTTTACCACCATTTATGAGAAGTAAAAGATTTAAAGATTTATTAATTGTAATTATGTTGAGTATGTTTACTTTTGCTCTGATACATAGTGGTGGTCATCCTAAAAAAATAGCTTTTGCAATAGCAAGGCTAATGTTTGTGAGTTTTGTAGTTGGAGGAGTTTTGGGAATATTTTATAAACCTAGAGCATGGTGCCAAATATGCCCTATGGGTACAGGAACTGGTTATATTAGAGATATGGTAGAAGAGAGGGTAAAATGAAAAAAATACTAGTACTAGGAGCTTTAACATCAAGTTTTTTATTTGCTAATGAAACAAAACCTTTAGGTCCCATGGAAAGTGGAGACGGGATAGTATTTGAAAAGGGAAAATTGAGAAGTATAATTAAAAATGTGAATTTTTCAAAGGATAGTTTATATAATGAAAACAACTTAGTAGATAATCTAAATAGTCAAAGTATGGCTGTAAATAAAAGTGTAGCAGTAGTTAGATATGGTTTGGGAAATGATTTTGAAATCAAAACGATAATTCCTTATATATCAAAAGAAAAAGAAACTAATATGAATAAACTTGAAAATATTGGATTAGGAGATATAATAGTAGAAGGGAAGTATCAAATAAAATCTCCAAAGAAAAAAGATAATTATTTCTTGGGATTAACATTTGGAGCTTCATTACCAAGTGGTAGTACAGATAAAGATTTTTCTGGAAAAAAAGCAGAAGATACAATGCCACTTCAGCTTGGGAAAGGAAGTATTAATCCTATAGTTGCATTAAACTTTACCAAGTTTTATAAAAACTCCTATAGGTTAGATGGTGGTATCAAATATACCTATAATACTCTTTCTGTATATGATTATCAATTTGGTCAAGAGATTAATTATGATTTATCTTTTGGAAAAAGTTTAAATGAACATTTTGCTTATGTAATTGAGTTAAATGGAAGATTTGAAGATGAAGATAAAAAAGGTGGTCAAGTAGTTAAAAATACTAAATCAAATGTAGTTTACTTAACTCCTGGTTTACAATATAAAATTAATAATAATTTTGATTTAGGAGGAAGTATTGCTATACCAGTGTATAGAAATTATAATGGGGATATGTTAGGAGAAGATATTAAATTATTCTTTAGACTAGCATATACGATTTAGGAGGACTTGATGTATATAATTGATAGAGATGAATGTATAGAGTGTGGATTGTGTGAGAGTATTTGTCCCAAAAAAGCAGTGAAAAAGCATAACGATTTTGCTTATGAAATAACAAATGCTTGTGTATCGTGTAGTTTATGTGCTAAAAATTGTCCAGTAGGAGCAATTAGCAAAGAATAAGGAGGAATAAGATGTTTAATGAAGAGATAAAAAACCAACTTAAGGAAATATTAAAAGCTATGAAGTTTGATGTTCATGCATTGTATTTTGGAAATGAAGAAAATCCAAGTACAGAAGCGACAAAGACTATGTTGAAAGAGTTATCAGAAGTAACTAACAAATTTGTTTTGGAAGAATATGATTTAGACTCAGATTTGGCCAGAGAACATAATATAGATAAAAATGGTGGATTTACTCTAGTTACTAGTGAGAAAAAAGTAAATGGTGTTAAGTTTTATGGACCACCTGCAGGTTATGAAATAAACTCACTTATCCATACTATACTTGATGTAAGTGAAGGGCATATACATGAATTAGAACCAGAAGTGAAAGAGAGAATAGAAGCAATAGATAAAAAAGTAGATATAAAAGTATTTATAGGTCTTCAATGTCCTCATTGTCCAGGTGCAGTGATAACAGCACATACTCTTGCAAGACTCAATATGAATGTGGAAGCAGAGATGGTAGAAGCAAGTAGTTATCCAGAATTAGCAGAAGAATTTAATATTAGTTCTGTGCCTAGAATAATTATTAATAACGGACAGGGAGATTTATTAGGAAACCAACCAATAGAAGAATTTTTAAGAGTAATAGAAAGTTT
>CAZHXU010000001.1:0-59553 GCA_964536535.1 uncultured Fusobacteriaceae bacterium | reverse complement strand
TTTGTTCTAAAGAAATTTATTTAAATAAATTTTATTTTTTCTCTAATTTCTTTTACCGCAGATTTAGTGAGACTTAGGTATTTATGCCTTTAGTCGAACGATGCACATATTAAAACAAGCAATAAAGGGTAATTTTAAAGGAATAATAAGTTCTTTACACTTATAAAAAAATTAGATTGTTTAAGGAAATGAACGTTAAGAATTGTGAGCTGTTTGAGCTCCTAAGAGCGAGTTTTGAAATTTAGTGTTGGTTGCTTTTGTATCAAGACAAAAGTAAAAAAGAATAATGAAAAACTTTTATTTCATAAAAAAAGGACTAAATTCTTAAAAAATAGTCCTTTGTCTTCAATTTTAAATATAAATATTAATAAATTTTTATCAAAATTATAGGTTTTTTATTGCTTTTGCAATATCTTTAGC
Organism: uncultured Fusobacteriaceae bacterium; assembly: GCA_964536535.1. Classification (GTDB taxonomy): domain Bacteria; phylum Fusobacteriota; class Fusobacteriia; order Fusobacteriales; family Fusobacteriaceae; genus CAZFBB01. The sequence continues at coordinate 59,133 of CAZHXU010000001.1, read as the reverse complement.
TTTAGAGCCATAGATAACTTGTATACTAGTTTTTCCAGATTTGATAACTCCTTTTGAACCAAGTTTCTTAAGTTCGTTTATATCTACTAAATCTCTATTAATAAGCTCCAACCTAAGTCTAGTAATACAGGCATCTGTAGATATAATATTTTGTCTTCCACCTAGAGCTAAAACTATTTTTGGTGTTAAAGAAATAATATCATCTTTTTTATCTTCTTTTTTCTCTTTTTTATCTTCTTTAGTAACCAACTCTCTTCCAGGAGTTTTTAAGTTAAACTTGTTTATAGTAAAATAAAAAATAATGAAATATATAAGGAAAAAGAAAAATCCAATTAGTATAATAGCAGAAGCATTAGTTGCTTTTGAGCTATTTGTTACAAAATCTATAAAACCACCAGAAAAAGCAAAACCATGTAGAACACCCATATAATTAGTAAGTGCTAAACTTAGTCCTGTTAGTATAGCGTGTATAAGATATAATAATGGAGCTATAAACATAAAACTAAATTCTAGAGGTTCAGTAATACCAGTTAAAAAAGAAGTTAAAGATACTGTAAGTAATAAACCAGCAACTTTTTTTCTATTTTCTTTTTTAGCACTAAGATACATAGCTAAACAAGCACCAGGTAAACCAAACATCATAACAGGATAAAAACCTGCAAGATATTTTCCAGCAAGAGGGTCTCCTGCTAAAAATCTAAAATAATCTCCAGTTATTACTTCACCAGAAGATGTAACAAAAGTTCCTAACTGATGGAAAAATATAGAGTTAATAACTTGATGTAAACCTAATGGTATAAGTAATCTATTTAAAAAACCAAAAACAAATGGCCCCATAGAATTTGAGTTGGCAGCAGTAATTCCTATATTATCAATTATTCTCTGTAAATTTGGCCACATTACTCCAAATAAACCAGCTAAAAAAACAGAATAAATAATAGTCATTATTGCAGCAAATTTTTCTTTTCCAAAAAAACCAAAAGATTCGGGTAATTCTTTTGAGTGATATTTGTTATACATACTACTTCCAATAAAACCACTAATAAAACCACTTAAAACACCCATATCAATATCTGCATTTATACTCTTTGCACCAGCAATAAGAATAAAATTGGCAGCTAAACTTGAAAGCCCAGCAGCACCTGCATTTCCTTTTGCTAGTCCAATACCTACTCCAACAGCAAATAAATGGGTTAAATTATCTGGGTTTATAAGTGTTGAACCACTTGCTTGAATAAAATTTATTTTTAGTAAATCCCCGCCTAATCTATCTAATATTGCAGCAATAGGAAGGATAGCAATTGGAAGCATAAGAGCTTTTCCTAGTTTCTGCATTTTGTTAAAAATACTCATAATTCCTCCTTAGAGATATCATCTTTCACCACACTATAATAACACAAAATGCCTAGAAACAAAATACCTTATATAAAAACAAGTACGTTTTTTTGAAAAAAATCTGTTAAAATAAAAAATAAAGGAAAAATTATTTGAAAAAGTACTAATTTGTATATAATATACTTAAGCTAAGTAGAATAAAGTTAAGTATTATAGGTATTTGGTCGATAATATAAAAAAATGAGTGGGAGGAATAGACATGAGAATATTAATAACTTTGTTACTAATTTCTGCTGTGTCTTTTGGACAAGTAGGAATATATAGAACAGACGATATCTTTGAAGATGAAAAAGTTATTGGGAAAAATTATTATAATAATTTTGGTGAATTACTTAGAAAAGTAATTTATGTTAAAGATAAAGATGGTACAGTATCAAAAGGAAATGTTTATGAAGTATTGGAAGAGGAAGTATTACTGGGAGTAGAAGAGTACTTTTATAACAATGGAGAAATAAGTATAGTAATATTTAAAGATAAAAATAATGAAATAAAAAGAATAAGTTGGTATTATGAAAAAAATGGAGAAAAATTAGAGGAAGTAAGAGATGGGAAAAATAATTTAGTAAGATACTATTCTCATAAAGAAGATGGTTTTGAAGATGTTACTAAAAGAGTTTTATCTGAAAACAACTTGGATAAATTAGTTATTATAGAAAAAGATATGATACATTCTTTGATGCCACTTGAAAGTTTACAAGATAGGCTAAATTCAAATGAAAATCTTGAAGTAGGTACGACATTAAAAACACTTGATTTTACATATAGTAATAGAATGGAAAACTTGGGTGCACAAATAGTAGTAGATAGTATAAAAGACTATGTTGGCAGCGAAGTTGTTTTGATGCCAGGTTTAGCTTTTGATAATGTAATTGAAATTGGACAAATAAAATATAAAGATATTAAAAGAGTAATAAAAGAAGAAGAACTTTATCTTACTAGGATTAGAGGGGATAAATTAGTAGAATTAGTAGAAAACTTTTTACTTCTACCTCCAAACCACCGTGAATTTTTACATAGTGCTGGTTTGATATTTGAACGAAATAAAAATGGGAAGTTAAAGGAAGTAAAAGTAGAAGGTAGTTTAGTAGATGAAAGAAGAGAATATACAGTTGTTATTCCAAAATATATAAAAGAAGGAAAAGGAATTTATTTTGCTTTTGGAAATGAAACTGCTTATGAATTACCTTACAAAACTAGTATTTTAGTAAGTAACTACTTGAGCGAAATAAATAGTATTAATGATAGTTACATTTTAGAAAAAAGACATAACTAAATTTATAAAAAAAAAGGACTAAATTTTATTAGTCCTTTTAATATTATCTACTTTATGTATACAAATAAAAAAATTATTTCTATTCTGAAAAGTTATTTTTTTCCAATAGAATTATTTCTTTTGCTTCAGCTTCAGCTCTATACACTTCTCGAGTGATAGATTCTTCTCCTTTAACTACTTTATCAAGAAGTAAATTTGCATAATCCCATACAGCCCAAGTCATCTCTGGACTATGTGGCAATAAATAGGAATAACTATACTGTTCTAATATTTTTCTTAATTTTTCTTCGTCTTCACGTATTTTTATATAACTAGTATCTACTTTGACTGTAGGAGTAAGACCTATGTCTATTAATCTAATTTGGTTATTATAAGTTGTCAAAAATTCGATAAACTCTACAGATGCTCTTTTGTAGGGGCTGTTTTCTGAAACCATAAGTATATCAGCATTTAATGGCGATAAAGTTTTGTACTCAGAGTTAAATTGGGGTAAAAGAGCAATTTTAAATTTTGAATCTTTTAATTTATCAAGTGCCCAAGGTCCAGTAATAATTGCTGCACTAGTTCCATTTTTAAATGAGTTAATAAGTAATTCTTCAGAACTAATATTTTTAATAAGACCTTCTTGTAGATAATCTCTAAGGGCGTATAATGAATCTAAAAACTCATCAGATGTAAAAAGGAGTTCATTTTGTTTTCCTAAGTAGGAACCATTAAAACTTGTTAAAAGAGGAATATGGAAATAACTATTAGTTACTTGGTAACTAAGTGGACTAATTCCAGTTGGTAATTGCTCCATAATTTTTCTATAATCATCTATGTTTTTTGGTTCTTCTTCAAAATATTTGGGGTTATATACAACAAATATATTATCTACTTTTAGTGGAATACCATATACATTATTTTTGTATTTTCCTAGATTAAGAGTATTTTTTAAAAATGTAGAAAAATACTTGTTTGTATAATAATTGTCAAGAGGTTCTATCTTCTTTTTTAGACTTAGAGAAGGAATCCAGTCGTGTTTTCCAATTAGTATATCAGGACCAGTAAAAGCAGAAGTAGTTTCAGTATACTTCTCTAATAATTGATCAAAGGGGTAATAATAACTTTTTATAATAGTGTTTTCTCCCTTTTCGACCATTAATTCATTATACTCTTCAATAAATAGTTCTAATAGTTCTTTATTATTATCTTGCCAGCTATGCCATAAAACAACATTTTTTCCATAGATTAATATAGAAAAGAATAAAAATATATATAATTTCTTCATATTTCACCTCGAAGGTATTATACTATTTTTTAAAAAAAATAAAAAGAGTTAGCTTATAAAACTAACTCAGTTTACTTTATAATACATGTGTTGCAAGTATTTTTTGTACGTCATAAATATTTGTTTTTTTGTTAAATCTTTTACTAATTGGCAAAGAAACTCCAGAGATCCATATTTTAAGTTCAGCATCTAAATCCAAATGACCAGCTGTTTCAACACTAAACGTATTGATTTTTGCATATGGGATAGACATAACTTCAGTTTTTTTACCAGTGATTCCTTGTTTGTCTACTAATATTAATCTTTTATTTGTAAAGATAAATACATCTCTGATAAGTAAAAAAGCAGTTTCGATAATTTCACCTTCAATAAACAATAAACCATAATCTTTTTCAACTTGTTCATTGCTAATTTGGCTAGCATTTCCAAGTAGACCCGACATTAATCCCATCTTATACCTCCTAATTGTTGTAATATAGAGTATAATATAAAATTATAGAAAATACAAATAAAAGAATCTTAATTTTTAGTATTTTTTTCTTTGGAAAAATATATAAAGAAGAACTATTTATTTTAATCTTTTAGATATATTTATTAGGTTCCAAATGAAAAAAAAGAATAGTTTTCGAATAATAAAAATCTATAAAAACAGATTTTTATGCTAATCTAATAAGCTTATTTAATATAATAATTACCTTTAAAGACAAGTATATTTTATTTACAAATTTTATTAGGTATGATAAAATGAGTGGAAATGTTTTTATAGGAGGAAGACTATGATCGGAATAGGAATAGTAGGATTACCAAATGTAGGGAAATCGACTCTATTTAATGCTATAACAAAAGCGGGAGCAGCAGAAGCGGCTAACTACCCATTTTGTACAATAGAACCAAATGTAGGAATGGTAACTGTACCAGATTCTAGATTAGATAAATTAGCAGAGATAATTAAACCACAAAAGACACTTGCTGCAACAGTTGAATTTGTTGATATTGCAGGTCTTGTAAAAGGAGCAAGTAAAGGTGAAGGATTAGGAAATAAATTCCTAAGTAACATAAGAAATACAGCAGCTATATGCCAAGTTGTAAGATGTTTTGAAGATGGAAATATAGTCCATGTTGATGGGTCTGTAGATCCAATTAGAGATATAGAAGTAATTAATGGAGAACTTATTTTTTCTGACCTTGAAGCAGTTGAAAGAGCAATAGAAAAACAAGGAAAATTAGTAAGAGGAAAAAATAAAGAAGCTTTAGCATTAATGCCAGTACTTGAAAAATGTAAAAATCACTTAGAAGAAATGAAACTTTTAAAAACTTTAGAGTTTACTACAGATGAATTTACACTTATAAAAGGTTACCAATTCTTAACTCTTAAACCAATGATGTTTGCTGCAAATGTTTCAGAAGATGATTTGGCTACAGGAAATGAATATGTAGAAAAAGTAAGAGAGTATGCAAAAGAATTAGAATCGGAAGTTGTAATAGTTTCTGCAAAAGTAGAAGCTGAACTTTCTGAAATGGAAGAAGAAGATAAAGGAATGTTCCTTGAAGAACTTGGAGTAGAAGAGCCAGGACTTAATAGACTTATTAGAGCTGGATTTAAATTATTAGGATTACAAACTTATTTTACAGCAGGTGTGAAAGAAGTAAGAGCTTGGACAATAAGAATAGGAGATACAGCTCCTAAAGCAGCTGGAGAAATCCATACTGATTTTGAAAAAGGATTTATTAGGGCAAAAGTTGTTGGTTTTGATGACTTTATAACTAATAAAGGTTGGAAAGGTGCTCAAGAAGTAGGAGTGCTAAGATTAGAAGGTAAGGAATACATTGTAAAAGATGGAGACCTTATGGAATTCTTATTTAATGTATAATTAAAAATGATTTGAGTGGGTCTTCGGACCCTTTTAAATAAAGAATAATATTACAGGTATTATTTAATAAATTATTTGTAACATGATGTCTATAATAAAAAAATAGGCTCTCTCTTGAAATTATAACAAAAAAATGTTATTATTGTATGGAATATGAATACTAAATAAAGGTGATTATTATGTCAAAGAGAGAATTTTATATTGTAGATAGACAGATTCTACCTACATCTATACAAAAAGTAATAGAAGTAAATGATTTGATACAGCAAGAGAATATCTCAAAATATGAAGCTATAAAAAGAATTGGGATAAGTAGAAGTACTTATTACAAATATAAAGATTATATTAAACCATTTTTTGAAGGTGGGAGAGATACTGTATTTAGTTTGTATCTTTGTATGGATGACCATCCAGGTGTCCTTGCTAAAATACTAAATGCAATTTCAGGTTCTAATATGAATATTTTAACTATTATTCAAAATATACCTGTTGATGGAATTGCAGAAGCTACACTTTCTATTCAAACAAAAGAAGAAAGACTTAGAGATGTTGAAGCAGGATTAGAAGCAATAAGAGGAATCCAAGGTGTTAGAGACCTTAGAATTATTGGAAATAACTAACAAAAAGCAGGGGGAAGATATGAAATTTGATATTGAAACTTTAAAAACATTAGTAAAAAGCTTAGAGGAAAATGACATTACTGAATTTGCTTTTGAAAGTGAAGAAGTTAAGCTTAAGTTGAAAAGAGGAGAAGATGTACCGGTAGTAGCAAATCCTGTTCACGTACCAGTACAACATCATGTACAACATACTCAAGCAAAAGTTGCTGCAAATGTTGAAACTCCAGAAGAAGATACAAGTAATTCACATGCAATTTGTTCTCCAATGGTAGGAACATTTTATGCAAAACCATCTCCAGATGCAGATGTATTTGTAAATGTAGGAGATAACGTAGTAGAAGGACAAGTACTTTGTATAGTAGAAGCTATGAAGATGATGAATGAAATCAAAGCTGATAAAAGTGGAACTATTACAAAAGCATTGTTAACTGACGGTAGTGCAGTTAAAAAAGGCGATAAATTATTCTTGATAGATTAATAAAAGTTGACCAAAAGGTCAACTTTTTTAATATAAATAATACAAAAGTGTGAGGTAAAAATGGAAAAAAGAAAAAAAATTTCTTCTATGGTAGAAGAAGAATTTAATGAAAAAATATATGGTAACGAAGGACTAGTAATTTTATACCTATATCTAGATGGAGACAAACATTCAGTAGAAGGTGAAGAAGTAATGGAAAGAGTATTGGGAGAATTAGAAGATAAATTAAAGATATATAAATTAGACGGAGAAAAAAGTCCGATGATAGTAAAAGGCTTCATGATAAGGGCTTTACCAACGCTAATCCTTTTTAGTAATGGCATTTTGATGGATATAAAAACAGGTGTTGGCACTTATGAATCAGTTGAAAAATTCATAAGAAGAACATGCTTAATTTAGTTTAATTTAGTTATTTTATTCACTAATAAAGATAATCAAAAGTTTAGAAAATAATCAAATAAAAAGACGTAGTATAAAAAAGTCTTTTTAAAATAGATAATAAACTTCTTTTTAGAAACTAAAAAATATTTAAGAAAAATTAAAATTTTGTTTTTTTTTTCTCAAATGCTTTATTTTTTTGTAAAAATATTGTAAAATATTCTTAGGTGATGGTAAAGAAAAGGAGGGGGTTGATATCTATGAATATAATCGAGATAAAAAACTTTTTAGAAATGGTGAAAAAGGAACACAAATATTCAGTAGAAGGTATAACTAAATATATACAAGGAGATTTAGAATATATTAATACTATTGAAATGAACAAAGACTGTATAGGTCAAGAAGTAATAAAAAAAGGTGATAAATTACTTTGGGGTTTAAATTATTATGGAGTTTCTCTTAGTGAAAATCTTCCTGATGATTTTAAAGAGTTTTTAGAAAAAGTAATAAAAAATCGTTGTTGTGATTTGGGTTTAATAAAAGATATATCTCAAGAAGCATATGAGTCAAAACTAAATGTTAAAGGAGATGTAGATTATTTTCAAGGAGAAGAAAAAATATATCACAATAGTAAGTTAATATACAAATTAAATTTTCAAGGTGGAAGTTTAAAATAGTTGTAGAATAAGAGAGAGAATAGTTTAGTGTGAGAAATACTAATATTATTCTCTTTTTTTCTTGTTTTTAAAAAAAATTTAATATATAATTAATATTATTTAATGAATCTTTTGGAGGTTAGAATGAAGATTTTAATAATATTATTAATTTTATCTTTAGAATTAATATGTGCAGACAATATAGAAGGAATAGTTAAATCAAAAAGATATGATTCAACCTTTTGGTTTATAGAAAAAGGAAATGGTAATGAAGGTTTGTTGTATTTTTACCTTTCAGACGATACTTATGGAAAAATAAGATTAAAGGGAACTTTGCAAAAAAACTGGAGAGATATTACCGAAGATGATGAAGGGAATATATTTATCCTTGAATCAGCTAATAATGATCAAAATATTGGTATGAGATTGTATAAAATAAAAAAACCGAAAACATATAGAAAAGTTGTTAATAGTGATGATATAGATGTTGTAACTATTAGATACCCCTCGGGAAAAATTCTTGATTTAGAAGGAATATTTTATCATGATGGTTTTATTTATTTTTTAACTAGACAATTTGCAACAACAAGAGTTTATAAAGTCACAAGTGATAAAGTAAAAGATGGAGGAACTCTTAATTTACAATTAGTAAAAGAAATTTCTCTAAATATAGATAATACAAGAAGATTAGCAGAAAATATACTTTTAGATGTAGATATGACGAGTAATGGAAGTTTGGTTATGAGAACTTTAGATGGTATATGGTATTATAAAGATTTTTTCTCAAATGATATGAGAAGTTATTATAAAATAAAAGGTGGTATGAATGATAGAATTGCTTTTTCTTCTACTTCAAAACTATCCCTATTTAATAAAGGTTCATTAGTAGAAGAGATTAACATTTCTGATTTTGTAAGTGAAAAAGAAGCTGAAGGTATAGAAGACGACTTTTTTTGGAGTTTGTTTGCTGAAACAAAAGAAAAAGTAAGATATTTGTTCAATAAGTAACTTGACAGTGTATGATAAAAATAGTACAATAATTAAATAAAATCGGACGAAGGTAAGGGGAGAGTGTCTAAAGACCACCGAAGAAGTAAATCTTTCAGGTATCCTTTTAAGGGATGGGACCATTACTGGACGAGCCTCTGGAGAGACCAAAATGGCACCGAAGGAGTAACACTCTCAGGTAAAAGGACAGGGGAAGAAGACAGGAAAACTGTCTTTTTCTACAATACTCTAGAGGAGGGCACGGCTCTTCTTTTTTATTTTTATAAAAAAGAAAACTGCAAAAAAACCACTGGGTTTAATTTATAAAATGGAGGGATATTATGCAAGGAAGAGTAATTGTGACAGTATTAGGAAGAGACAAAGTTGGAATTGTAGCGGGAGTATCTAAAAAATTGAATGAGTTAGAAGCGAATATAGTAGATATTACTCAAACGATATTTGAAGATGAGTTATTTGCTATGATAATGTTAATTGAGGGTAAAAGTGGAAGATATACTCTTGAAGAATTTCAAAGTGACTTGTTATTGTTAGAAGCTGAATTAGGTGTAAAAATCTATGTTCAACATGAAGAAATTTTTAAAGCTATGCACAGAATATAAGGGGGAGAGATATGCATTTATTACCAACAGAGATACTTGAAACGATAAAAATGGTTGATACACAAAACTTAGATGTAAGAACTGTAACTATGGGGATTAGTCTTTTAGACTGTATAGAAAAAGACGCAAATAAAACAGCAGATAATATATATAATAAAATAGTTAAATACGGAAGTGAATTGGTAGAAGTTGCAAATAGAGTATCAAAAAAATTTGGAGTACCTATTGTTAATAAAAGAGTAAGTGTAACTCCAATTGCTATTATTGGAAATGCTACAGATGCAACAGACTATACAATATTTGCAAAAGCACTTGATAAAGCTGCAAAAAAAATAGGAATAGATTTTATTGGTGGGTTTAGTGCTTTAGTTGAAAAAGGATATACAAAAGGAGATAAATATCTTATTGAAAGTATACCAAAAGCACTTAAAGAAACAGATAGAGTATGTAGTTCTGTTAATGTAGGATCTACAAAAGCTGGAATTAATTTGGATGCAATAAAATTAATGGGACAAACAGTAAAAAAACTTGCAGAAGAAACAAAAGATCAAGATGGCTTAGGAGCAGCAAAATTTGTTGTATTTACAAATGCAGTATCTGACAACCCTTTTATGGCTGGAGCATTCCACGGCGTTAACGAACAAGAAGTAGTTCTTAATTTGGGAATAAGCGGACCGGGAGTAGTAAGAGCAGCTCTTAGTAAAGTAGATAAAAAAGCAAGTATAGAAGAAGTTACTGAAACAATAAAAAAAATTAGCTTTAAAATTACTAGAATGGGTGAATTAGTTGGAAAAGAAGTTGCAAAAGAATTAGGAATAAACTTTGGTATAGTTGATTTATCACTTGCACCAACTCCAGCAGTTGGTGATAGTGTAGGAAATATTCTTGAAGAATTTGGAATAGAATCAGTTGGTGCTTATGGAACAACTTTTGCTCTTGCAATACTAAATGACGCAGTAAAAAAAGGTGGAGCTATGGGAGCAAGTAGAGTAGGTGGTCTTACAGGAGCATTTATTCCAGTAAGTGAAGACCAAGGAATGATAGCTGCAGCTAGTAAAGGATATTTAACTTTAGAAAAACTTGAAGCTATGACAAGTGTGTGTTCAGTAGGTTTAGATATGATAGCTATTCCAGGAGATACACCTGATTATGTAATATCAGGTCTTATTGCTGATGAGATGGCTATAGGAATGGTAAATAATAAAACTACTGCAGTACGTGTGATTCCAGTACCTGGAAAAGGTGTAGGAGAAAGAGTAGTTTTTGGTGGTTTATTAGGAGAAGCAGATATTATGCCAATTAATTCATTAAATTGTGAAAAACTAATTGATAGAGGAGGACAAGTAAGTCCACCAATACAAGCAATGAAAAATTAGATTTATTTTCTACTTTAAAAGTAGAAAAATAGTTAATATCTAGATTAAATTTTAATATAACTAAAAAAACTTTAGATAAAAAACTATTAATCCCACTGTGAAAAAGTAATGTTTGTTTTTGAATAAAAAATATTATATAATGATATTAATGGAAGTGGGGGTTTTTAGATGAAAATAGACATATTTATTTTGGGGGTTTTAGCAGAGCATCCAGCTAATCAAAAAAGGATAGATGAAATTGCGAAATTTGTTAATTTATCAAGATGGATATTTTATAGAGAATCGGATATAAAAAAAAGACTTGATGCACTTGAAGAAAATGGCTTTATAAATGAAGGTGATTTTGCACTTGAATGCCAAAGGCGAGTTTATAGTATATCTGATGAAGGAAGAAAATATTATAGAAATAAACTGAGTATGTTTTTGCAATCACCTGATTTAGATTTTCAATTACTAATTTTATTTATTATTTTTTCCTCACACATACCCAAATTAGAAGTACTAAATGGAATAGAATTAAAAATAAGTAAAAATGAAGAAAGCATAAAACGGGTTAGTATATTAGATAATAAAAGAGTAGAAGTAGGAAATGATTCTTTTATAGAAGCAATTACATTAGAATCTATGTACAGATACAAGAATATGGAAAATGAAATATTGAAAAAATTTTATAACTGGGCAAAAGAAAAAAAGAGTTGGACTGAATTTTTATCTCTAAATGACATGTGGATATTTAGAGTATAAGAAAAGTTCAACTTTTCTTTTAAATTTTATTAAAAATCAAGAAAAAATTAAGTGAAAAATTATTTTTAGATTTTTTAGAAAAAAAATACCTTCAAATTGATAAAAAGCTAGGTAAAATTTGTTATAGGAGAGTAAATGTAGTATAATTTAATATAGAATAATTAAAGGGGGAGATTATGGAAAAAACGTTTGTAATGATAAAACCAGGTGGAGTTCAAAGAGAACTTATTGGTGAGATAATTACTAGGTTTGAAAAAAAAGGAGTAAAAATAGCAGGGTTAAAACTTATGAGAATGTCAAGAGAACTAGCTATGAAACATTATGAAGCTCATATAGGAAAAGGTTTTTTTGATGAACTTATTGATACAATAACTGCTGGTCCAGTAGTAGCTATGGTTATGGAGGGTCAAAATGTAATAGAAATAGTTCGTAAAATGGCCGGTGCAACTAATCCTTCAGAAGCTTTACCTGGAACGATAAGAGGAGATTATGTGCTTGATATTGGAAAAAATGTGATACACACTAGTGATAGCATAGAAAATGCAATAAGAGAAATTAATTTGTTTTTTAGAGAAGAAGAGATTCTAAAATACAACTTAGCAACTGAAGAATGGATATATACATTACCATATTAATAGTTTATTTTTATAAGGCTTTATGATAAAATGGGAAGAGGTGTTTTTATGAAAAAATTGGTAGAAGTAATGACAAAAAATATAATTACTATTGGTCCAGAAAACAATCTTCATGAAATACTAGAAATTATGAAAACAAAGGGGGTAGGAAAGCTACCTGTAATTGATAATGGAAGAGTAGTAGGAGTTGTAACAAGAGATGATCTTTTGGTAAAAAAAGAGAAAGCTCCAATACCACCAATTATTGCTCTAAATGACTTAATCATTACATTACCGGGAACAAGGGTTTTTAAGGAAAAATTGGAAAAAATCACAGCTTTTAAAGCAAGTGAATTAATGAGGAAAAATATATTAAAAGTTGAAAAAGATACAGCTCTAGATCAAGTAGTTACAGATATTTTAGAAAAAGATTATGAATTTGCTTTAGTTCTTGATAAAGAAGAATTAATAGGTTTAATAAGCAAAACAAATTTGATAGAGAGTTTTTAGAATTTTATAAGGAAGGTGTACTAAAACTTGGAAACGTATAGTCAGATTATTTTATTAGTTATTCTTATATTGATGTCGGGATTTTTCTCTGCATCAGAAACAGCTTTAACTGCATTTAACAGAAGTAAATTACCAGAAATTGAGGAGAAATCACTTCATAAAGCAAAACTGCTTAAAAAATGGATAGAAAAACCAAATAAGATGTTAACAGCAATACTTATTGGAAACAACATTGTAAATATTTTGTCATCAGCTATAGCAACAACAGTTGCAATGAAATTAGTTGGTGGTGGAGAAGCTATATTACTTGTAACAGCACTTATGACAGTAATTATACTTATTTTTGGAGAAATAACTCCAAAAGTTGTTGCGAAGTCATACCCAACTATGGTAGCTTCTTTTGTAATTTCTGTTATTTATCCAATGAGCCTTTTATTTTCTTGGTTAATATCAGTTTTGATGTTTATATCTAGAGTAATTGCTAGGTTGTTTAATATAAAAATAACTGATGGAAATCTAATGATTACAGAAGAAGATATAAAATCCTTTGTAAATGTTGGAGAACAAGAGGGGATAATAGAAGAAGAAGAAAGAGAAATGATACATTCTATTTTTGAATTTGGAGATGCAAGAGTAAGAGATGTAATGGTTCCTAGAACTACTATGTTTGCAGTAGAAGGGAATAAAACTCTAAATGATATATGGAATGAAGTTATTGATAATGGATTCTCTCGTATTCCTGTATATGAAGAAAGTATAGACAATATTATTGGTGTTGTTTATGTTAAAGATTTATTTAATGTTATTAGGGAAGGTCAGTTAGAGGTAGAAGTTAAAAACTTTGTAAGAGGAGCATATTTTGTTCCTGAAACAAAACCATTAGTTGAAATGTTAGAAGAGTTTAAAAGTAAACATATACATATCGCAATAGTTGTAGATGAATATGGGGGAACTAGTGGAATAGTAACTATAGAGGACCTTATTGAAGAAATCGTTGGGGAAATAAATGACGAATTTGATGAAGAAGATGAAGAAAGTGTAAAAAAAGTAGGAGATAACAAGTACATTGTAGATGCAATGTTACCTATTGATGAAATAAATGACGCTGTAGAAATAAAATTAGTTGAAAGTGAAGATTATGATAGTTTAGGAGGATTTATTTATTCTGCTCTTGGTAGGGTACCAGAAGAAAAAGATCTCGTTAAACTTGAAGATGAAGGCTTAGAATTAAGAGTTTTAGAAGTAGATAATCGTAGAGTAGTTAAGGTGTTAATTATTAAAAATGAGGTGTAGGGAATGCTTTTTAAAAACATAAGAAAATACTTTATATCTGGTTTATTAGCAGGGTTACCGCTATTTGCAACTATATATGTACTTATATTTATATATAACTTAGCAGTAAAAACTGTGGAAAAAATAATACCAATAAGAGCAATTTCCGATATGTTTGTTGACTATAATGCCAAGCTTGCTTCTGTAAGTGAGCTTGTTTCTTTTATTGTAGCAACAATAGCAATTTTTATTATTATGTTTTCTATTATGGTTTTAGGTTTTTTTGTAAGCCATTTCTTTAATAGAAGTAAGATGAAATCAATAGAATTACTGATTTTGAAAATACCTTTGGCAAAATCATTATATTCAACCTTTAAACAATTAAGTCAGCTTATATTTTCTAAAGAAAATAAGTCCTATAAAAAAACAGTACTTATAGAGTATCCTAGAAAAGGTATATACAGCTTGGCTTTAGTAACTAGTGAAGAAAATGTGTTAGCAGAGAATGCATTAAATAAAAAGGGACTTTATAACTTGTTTATACCAACATCACCAAATCCTACATCAGGTGTTTTTTTGGTGGTACCTATAGAAGAAGTTATAGACTTAGATATAAAAATAGATGATGCTTTTAAAATGATCATCTCTGGTGGGGCAATTATACCAAATGAGAATATTGAAAAACTACAAAATAAAGGGGAGAAAAATGAAGAAAAAAATTAATATTCTATTAGCTCTAGTAGTGCTCGTTATTGTTGGATGTTCAAATGGAGAAGTTAAAGAAAGTTATAAAGCACAACAATATGCGCTGATTAGAGGAATGAATGCATCTCAAGAAGGGAAATATAGTTTAGCAATAGATGAATATCTAAAAGCTTATAAGATAGATAAAACAGATACTTTTGTTATGAGGCAACTTGCTATTACTTATAGTAAATTAAATGATTATGACAATTCAGAGAGATTTTATAAAAAAATATTGGATGTAGATCCTAAAGATTCAATAACTCTTTATAACTTGTCAGTTTTATACTATAACCAACAAAGATATAACGAATCTTTAAAATTACTTGAAGATATAAGTATCGAAAGTGTAACAAATGAAATTAGAAAAATGATAGGGTTTAACTATTATAGACTTGAAGAATATGATAATGCATATACAGAATTAACAAAAATAAAAGATTATATGTTAGAAGATATAGAGTTTGCTAAAGTATATTCAGAAGTATTGTTAGAACTTGGTAAATTAGGAGAACTTCATCCGTATATTTCAAAATTATATAAAGAAAATCCAAGTAACTATGAAGTAGTTTATATTTATGGAAGACATTTGAGTGAAAATGTAGCAAGAAAAAGAGAAGCAGAAGATTTATATAGAGATTATATTATTGGTTATGGTCCAAATAAATTTATTGTTATCGAACTAGCTAGATTATATTATTTGAGAGCTGAGTATAACGAAGCAAGAAAAATAGTTAATTTGATTCCAGAAAAATTAAAATATGACGCAGATGTTTTGAGAATGGAATTAAAAATATATGATAAATTAGATAATAAAGCAAAAGTTGTTGAAATAGAGGAGTTACTGAAAAAAGTAGAAAAGGAATGATACTATGAAAGAGTGGAGAGTTAATGTAGTATATAAACTGATAATATTTGTTGTTTTTCTACTAATGCCAGTTGTAGTAATTAGATTTGGTAGCAATACAGACATTTATGTGGAAAAATATATTTATATATATGTATCAGAATTAGTAGTACTTCTTTGTAGCTACTTTATGTATGAAATTAGACTTAAAGGTTTTTATAATAAACTTGTAAAAAAAACTCTCCAAATTAACGATAAATTTAGCATAAAAAATGATGGATATAAAAAATTTATGGGCTTAGATAGTTTTAGTAGTTTTGAATATTTTTTTAATGAAGAACTAGATAAATTGTCAAATGAGCTTGATAACTATAGAAGGAATTATAAAGAGATGCAGAGTAAGAGAGAAGATGAAATGAAGAAAAAAGAAAGCAAATTAGGTGTTACTGAAAAAAAATTGAAATATATTAAAACAGAAGGTCAATTGGCTAGTCAGTTTTTAAACCAATCTATAAAATTTATAAATGATTTTAGAGATGGTGTGAAAAAGTATGAAGATATATTTGAAGAATTATCATTTCATCTTAAAAATTCCTTTATAGTAGATGAACTTTTTGTTGTAAAGAAAACTAAAGAAAACTATGAAGTATTTAAGAATATATCAAATGAAGATGAAGATATAGACTTGTGGGAACTTGAAAAACTTGAAGGACTTGATAAAGGTTTATATACAGACAAAATAATTGGAGATAAAACATTTGATTTGGTGGCAGTTTTGAAAGTAGAAGATAAAGTACATGGATTTGTTCTTATAAAAGCTCAGAAGCCAGACGAATTAAAAAGTGAGATTATTTTAGATATATTAGGTAAAATCTTTACTATATTTATTTCTATTATAGATCTGTATTATCAAATGTATCAAAAAGAAAATATTGTTACTAAATTAAACTGTGATATTAGTAGGTTGAAAAAAGAACTTAAAGAAACAGATGAAAATCTAGAAATACATTTGGAGCAAATGTCTAATATGTATGAAGAAATAGTAACATTATACGAAGTAGGTAAAAAAATAGGTAAAATCTATGATAAAGAAGATATAGAAGAAGCTATACTAAATACTTTACTTGAAATTACTGAAACTGAATTTGCACTTACTTATTATTATGAAAAAGATAAATTAAAAGTTTCTAAATTAATAAATTGGTCAGATAAAGATTTTATTGAAAATGAAGAATTAGATGAAGTTTTAAGTAAATTATTCTTTGATATGAAAAAAGCAGAAAAAGCAATAATTGTAAATGAACTAACAAAACTTGATAATTATTCTAAATTATCTGAGAATATAAAAAAACATATTAAAAACTTTGTAGAAGCACCTATTATAATAGGACAAGAGATAATGGGTGGAGTTATCTTATTTAATAAACAAGATGAATTTACTGCAGCAAATGTAAATCTTATAACTTCTCTTATAAATCAGATGTCTATAAGTGTGCAAAATATAGATAATTTTGTAAAAGAGATAGATAGACAAAAAGAAGAAGAACAATTAAAGATTGCAAGCCATATACAATCTGGTTTGTTTCCACAAAAAATGCCTAGGGTACTAAATGCTAATTTTTATGGACTAAATATACCAGCAAAAGCAGTTGGTGGAGATTATTATGATCTTGTTCAAGTAGATGAAAATAGAGTAATAGGATTTATTGCTGATGTAAGTGGTAAGGGTATTCCAGCCTCTTTACTTGTAAGTATAGTAAGAACTATATTTAGAATGATAGTCGAAGAATTTAGAGAATATAGACCAGAAGAAATATTAACAAGAATAAATAGTGTTTTATTAAAAGAGAATTTAGAGGGAAGGTTTGTAACTGCAGCTTGTTTTATGCTTAATTCTACGGAAAAAAGATTAGAAGTATCAAGTGCAGGTCATGATCCATTTCTTTATTATAATCAAAAAGAAAAGATACTTAGAAAATATCCTAGTGAAAGTATAGTGCTTGGTATTATGGAAGAAGTATATGAAAGAATAGAGATAGATTTTGATATAGATGATTTATTTTTATTTTATACAGATGGAGTAGCAGAAGCTAGAAAAGATGATGGAGAATTTTTCACACTTGAAAGAGTAGAAAAATTTGTAAAAGAAAATTTTGAAAAAAATTCAGAAGATTTTATTAAAAGTCTTTATGGAAACTTGAAAGACTTTGTAAAAGATGCCAAACAAAATGATGATATTACACTTTTAGCAATTAAAGGAGGAAATATTAGTGAAGGAGCCTAGGGTAAGAGTTTGTGGATTACTTAAAAAAGATAATAAAATATTGTTTGTTAAACATAGGAAAAATAATAAAGAATATTATCTCTTACCTGGTGGTGGAGTAGATTACGGCGAATCTTTTGAAATAGCTCTTAAAAGAGAATACTTAGAAGAAGTAAACTTTGAAATCACTATTGGAAATATGCTTTTTATATCTGAAGCAATAGCTCCAGATGGGGATAAACATATTGTAAATGTTTATTTTGAAGTTTTTTATAAAAGTGGTGAATTAAAAGTTGCTGAAGAAGAAAGACTTGCTGGAGCAGAGTACTTAGAAGTGGAAAAACTGGAGGATTATACTATCTATCCAAATGTAAAAAAAGAAATATTGGAATACGTAAAAAATGGGCAAAAAAATGTATTATATTTGGGAAATATATGGGAGTAGAAGTGTAATATCTTTACAGATGTAATGATAAATAGTCTACAATAGACTATAGCTTATTTTGCCTTGACAAAATATGAAGACTTATGTAAAATTATAAGTTGTGAGTCGTAAAAAAGAATTTAGGAGGATAAAATTGGCTAAAAATATTGAAAATTTAAAGAGTTTAATCAGAGATATACCAGATTTTCCACAAGAAGGAATCTTGTTTAGAGATATAACAACTTTATTAAAAGATCCACAAGGATTAAAAGAAATTATAGATATATTTTCAGATAGATATAGAGAAAAAGGAATAAAATATGTTCTTGGAGCCGATGCTAGAGGATTTATTTTCGGAGCTGCAATTGCTTATAATATAGGTGCAGGTTTTATCCCAGTTAGAAAAAAAGGTAAATTACCTTATAAAACTATTAGTGCATCATATGAACTTGAATATGGTTCAAATACAATAGAAATCCATGAAGATGCTCTTGAAAAAGGAGATAGAGTAGTTTTAATTGATGATTTATTAGCAACAGGTGGAACTGCTAAAGCTATGGTTGATTTAGTAAATCAATTAGGTGGAGATATCGAAGAAGTAGCATTTATGATTGAATTAGAAGGATTAAATGGTAGAGATAAATTAGATGGTGAAAATGTATTTTCAGTATTAAAATACTAGTAATAGCGACACTAAAGTGTCGCTTTTGTAAACTTTATAGAAAGAAAATTTATTCAAAAAGTAAGATTCTAAAAAAATTAGCATCTTATTTTTTAGATAAATTATATTTGACTAGTTAGGGTAATTTAAATAATTTGTTGTTAATAATTGATTTTATATATGCTATAATAGAGGGAATTAGAAGAGACGGTGATGACATGGGGTATAAAAGTGAAATTTTAGAAGAAATTAAAAAAAGTAGCCAAAGTCTTGATATAGAAAAAATTATGCTTGCATATGAATTTGCAAAAGAATCACATGTAGGTCAGTTTAGAAAATCAGGAGATGCTTATATTTTGCATCCAGTAGAAGTAGCCAAAATACTTATTAGTATGAATATGGATACTGATACAGTAGTGGCTGGTTTTTTGCATGATGTAGTTGAAGATACTCTTATTACTAGTGCAGATATTAGGTATCATTTTGGTGATGTTGTAGCAGACCTTGTAGACGGAGTTACTAAACTTAGTAACTTGCCTGAAGGAACAAAAAAACAACATGAAAATATCAGAAAAATGATAGTTGCAATGGCAAAAGATGTAAGGGTAGTAATAATAAAACTAGCTGACAGGGTTCATAATATGAGAACTCTTAAATTTATGCCAGCAGAAAAGCAAAAAAGAATAGCAAAAGAAACTCTTGAAATATTTGCACCACTAGCTCATAGGTTAGGGATTGCAAAGATAAAATGGGAACTTGAAGACTTATCATTTTATTATTTTGAGCCTAAAATATATAAAGAAATAGTAAAATTAGTAGATCAAAAAAGACGTGAAAGAGAAGCTTATACAAATGAAGTTGTAAAAGTTTTGCAAACAGAAATTGATAAATATAATATAGACGGAGATGTTAATGGAAGAGCCAAACATCTTTATAGCATATATAAAAAAATGTATGAACAAGGAAAAGACTTTGATGAGTTATATGATCTTATTGCCATGAGGGTAATAGTAAGTAATGAAGCTGAGTGTTATAATGTTCTTGGTTTAGTACATAATTTTTGGAAACCAGTTCCTGGAAGATTTAAGGATTATATAGCTGTTCCTAAAGCTAATGGATATCAGTCTATACATACTACTGTAGTTGGACCACAAGGTCGTTTTGTAGAGATACAAATAAGAACTAAAGAGATGCATAGAATAGCTGAAGAAGGAATTGCTGCTCACTGGAACTATAAAGAAAAAACAAAACAAAATAGAAGAGATAATGTATACTCATGGCTTAGACAAATACTAGAATGGCAAAATGTAGCTGATAATTCGGAAGAATTTATAAAAACAGTTACTGGAGATATATTAAATGAAACAGTATTTGTTTTTTCACCAGCTGGAGATGTTATAGAAATGACAAAAGGAGCTACTCCACTTGATTTTGCATTCCATATTCATACTCAAATAGGGTATAAATGTATAGGAGCAAAAGTAAATGGAAGAATAGTACCTCTTGATTATAAACTGAATAATGGAGATCAAATCGAAATTATTACAAGTAAAGCAGCTAAAGGACCAGGAAAAGACTGGTTAAACATAGTTGTTACACAGTCTTCTAAATCAAAAATTAAAAAATGGATTAAAGATAAACAATTTGATGAAAAAGTAAAAGAAGGAAAAGCTATATTAGAAAAAGAACTTAATAAATTTGATATTAAGTTTAAAGATGTAGAAGATTCTGATTTGACAAAAGAATATTTGAGAAAAACCCACGTTCCTAACTTTAGCGAACTACTATTTAATTTTGGAATAAACAAAATGAAAGTAGAAGGTTATATGGAAAAACTAATTGAACATAGGAGGGGCGAAGGGGGAGTAGAAGTTGACCTGGAAGACATTATAAGTGAAAACCAGAAAAAAAGAAAAAAAGATACAAGTCAACAAGGTATCGTTATTGATGGTACTGATAATACTCTTATTAGATTTGCAAAATGTTGTACACCATTACCTGGAGATGAAGTTTCTGGTTATGTAACTAGAGGAACAGGAATTGCAATACACAGAAAAGATTGTCCAAATTTTATCTCTTTAGCAGAAAAAGAAGAAAGTAGAATAATTGATGTTAATTGGGATAAAAAGTTGATAAATAAAAATGTTAATAAATACAGCTTTATTTTTAATGTAATAATGTTAGATAGAGTAAATGGTTTGATGGATCTTGTAAAAGTAATATCGGATCATAAACTAAATCTATTAGGTGTAAATTCAAATACACATATAGAAAATGGCGAAAGAATAGTTAATGTAAAATTAAATATTGAAGTAGCTGATGTTGATCAAGCAAGTAAAGTTAAAAATAGCTTGAGAAAAATCGAAGGAGTAATAAGCGTTAAGAGATAGTAGGAGGAAGTAATGTTACCAGTAAGATATACACTTGGGAAAACAAATGGAAAAGCAAGAGCAGGAGAGATAGAAACTCCTCATGGAAAGATTAAAACACCAGTTTTTATGCCAGTTGGGACACAAGCAACAGTAAAAACTATGACACCAGAAGAAGTAGAAGAGTTGGGAGCAGAGATTATATTAGGTAATACATATCACCTATATTTAAGACCTGGAGATGATTTGGTAGCTAAATTTGGTGGATTACATAAATTTATGAATTGGCATGGACCTATCCTTACAGATAGTGGTGGATTCCAAGTGTTTAGTTTGGGTGCTTTGAGAAAAATAAAAGAAGAAGGAGTATATTTTAGATCTCACCTTGATGGGTCAAAACACTTTATATCTCCTGAAAAATCTATAGATATACAAAATAACTTAGGTTCAGACATAATGATGGTTTTTGATGAATGTCCACCTGGGCTTAGTGATAGAAATTATGTTAAAGATTCTTTAGAGAGAACAACAAGATGGGCTAAAAGATGTATAGATGCGAATAAAAATCCTGATAAACAAGGATTGTTTGCAATAGTACAAGGTGGAATCTATGAAGACTTGAGAGATCAAAGTTTGGAAGAATTGACTGAAATGGATGAAGAATTTTCAGGATATGCTATTGGAGGACTGGCTGTAGGGGAACCTAGAGAAGATATGTATAGAATTTTAGATTATATAACTCCTAAACTTCCTGAGAATAAACCGAGATACCTTATGGGTGTTGGAGAACCACTTGATATGCTAGAAGCAGTTGCAAATGGAATAGATATGATGGACTGTGTTCAACCAAGTAGAATAGGAAGACACGGGACAGTATTTACTAAATATGGTAGATTAGTAGTTAAAAATGCTAAATACAGTGAAGATGATAGACCTCTTGATGAAGGTTGTGAATGTTATGCATGTAAAAACTATACTAGAGGGTATATTAGACATCTATTTAAAGCTAATGAATTACTTGGACAGAGACTTGCAACAACACATAATTTATATTTTTTAGTTAATATGATGAATCAAGCTAGAGAAGCAATACTTGAAGATAGATTTGATGATTTTAAAGAAGAATTTGAAAAAAATTATATGAGTACTAAAGAATCTGAGTGGATTAAACCTAAAAAAATAGATGAAAATAAATAGAGATTATAAATAAAATTAAGGACTATTTTTAAATAGTCCTTTTATATTGAAGACAAAGGACTAATTTGAGAGAATTTAGTCCTTTTTTTGTGAATTAGAAGTTTTTTCAATATTCTTTGTCACTTTTGTCTTGATAAAAAAGTAAATGAAATCTAAAGGATAAAAAATCTACGATAGATAACTCTTTAAGAAAAATAGCAGATTTTAAAGTATATAAATTTTTTTCTATTTTGAAAAAGAAAAAATGTAGAAAAATAAAACATCTTTTTCTAAAATTGAAAAGAATTAAAAGTTTATAAAAAAATTGACATTTTATAGAAAATGCTTTATAATAGCAAAGATATATTTTGAGTAAGGAGGAAAAAATGAAAAAAGATATTAGGAATTTTTTGAAGAAAGCCAAATATTTTCATTTTAATTTTCTCTTTTGTTTAGTAACAAACAAGTTTTTGACATTAAGTTAAATACTTGTTTTTTTTTGAATAAGTTTGGAATACATTTATAATATAAGGAGGAAATATGAAAAATATTAAAGTTTTATTATTAGTTTTGGTAGGAGTGTTATTTGTAGCATGTGGTGGAACTGATAAAAAAGAAGATGAAAAGGACACTGTTAAAGTAGGAATAGTACTTTCTACAGGTGGATTAGGAGATAAATCATTTAATGATTCAGCATATGAAGGTCTAACAAGAGCAAAAGAAGATTTAGGAATAGAATTTAAATATGTAGAACCAGCTAACCCAAGTGAATTTGATGCATTTTTAAGAGATTTTTCAGAAGCAGATTTTGATTTGGTTATTGGAATAGGATTCCAAATGGCAGATTCAATGAAAGCAGTTGCAAAAGATTATCCAGAAATGAATTATTTAATGGTAGATGAGCCAATAGAATTACCAAATGTAAAATCAGCTATATTTGATGAAGCAGAAGGGTCATTCCTTGCAGGTGCTTTAGCTAGTTTAGTAAGTGAAAATGGAAAAGTTGGGTTTATTGGTGGAATAGAAGTTCCATTAATAAAAAGATTTGGAAATGGTTTTTTTGCAGGTGCAAAATATATTAATGAAAATGTAAAAACATATGAAGCTTATGTAGGTGGAACAAATCCATTTAACGATCCTGCAAAAGGAAAAGAAATAGCAATATCTATGGCAGACCAAGGTGCAGATGTAATATACCATGCTGCTGCTGGAACAGGTATGGGATTATTTGAAGCTGCTTCTGAAAGAAAAATATATGCAATTGGTGTTGATAGTAATCAAGATTCAGTAAGACCTGGAATCGTTTTGACAAGTATGTTAAAAAGAGTAGATGTAGCTATATATGAAGTTGTGAAAGAATTAAGCCAAGGAAAATTTGAAGCAAATATTACTAAATTTAATGTTGAAAATAATGGTGTTGGTTTAACTAACTTTGAATTTACTAGAGACTATATTGGTGAGGAAAATATAGAGAGAGTAGAAGAAGTAAAAAAAGGAATTATAAATGGTGAAATTGTAGTATCTGAAAGATTATAAGAATAAAATATTAAAGACTTAAATCTAAAAAAGATTTGAGTCTTTTTTTTTGAGAAAATATTTATTTTGATCAAGTGTAAACTTTTATTTATTTTCTTAAGAAACTGACTGTACCCTAATAGAAATAAGCATTTTTTAATAAAGATAAATTTAATAAGAAAATAAATTTTGAAAACCATACTCATTTGATACAAATCGTATTGAAAATAAAACAAATCCTTGATTTATTAACAAAAATATAATATGCTTGTAAAGGGTAAGATAATAAAAAGGAAATAAAGTCTGAAAGATTAAAAAACTTTTATATTACTTATAATCCTTGAATTTTCCTTTGAAAAAGGGTATAATTGTTTTGCTCGATATATAAAAGTTCAAAAACGAAACAAGAAAGAGGAGGAAGAAGATGAAGAAGATATTTACACTTCTATCATTAGCGTCTTTAATGTTATTAACTGCTTGTGGTGGTAACAAAGAAGAAGCGGCTAAAACTGAAGAGAAAGAAACAGTTAAAGTTGGTATAGTTTTATCAACTGGAGGTTTAGGAGATAAGTCATTTAATGACTCTGCATACAGAGGATTAGAAATGGCTAAAGAAGACTTAGGAATAGAGTTCAAATATGTAGAACCTGCATCTCCATCAGAAGATGAAGGATTCTTAAGAGAATATGCTGAAGCTGGATATGATTTAGTAATAGCTACTGGATTCTTAATGAAAGATGCTGCACAAAAAGTTGCTGCAGATTTCCCAGATGTTAAATTTGCCATTATAGATGAAGTAATCGATTTAGATAACGTTGCATCATTAGTATTTGCTGAAGATGAAGGATCATTCTTAGTAGGAGCAATAGCTGCTATGGTTTCTGAAACTGGAAACGTTGGATTTGTTGGTGGAATGGAAATTCCTTTAATTCAAAAATTCCAAAGAGGATTTGAAATGGGAGTTAAACATGTAAATCCTGATGCAAAAGTAGGAGTATTATATACAAGTGGACCTAATCCATTTAACGATCCTGTAAGAGGAAAAGAAAATGCATTATCATTAATTAAACAAGGTGCAGATGTTGTTTATCATGCAGCTGGTGGAACTGGAATCGGTGTTATCGATGCAGCTAAAGAAGCTGGAGTATATGCAATTGGTGTAGATTCTAATCAAGATGGAATCGCTCCAGGAGTAGTATTAACTTCAATGATGAAAAATGTTGACGTTGCTGTATACAATACAGTTAAAGCAGTAGTAAACAATGAATTCCAAAATGGACTTCAAAGATTTGGTGTTGCAGAAGACGGTGTAGGAACTACTGACTTCGAATTCACAAAAGAAGTTGTTGGAGCAGAAAACATAGCTAAATTAGATGAAATCAAAAAAGCTATCATAAATGGAGAAATCAAATTTTAATTTATAGAGGTTGACTTATAAGTCAACCTCTTTTTATTTTATACTTAATGAATTTATTAGATTAAAATCTTCTACCCAAATAGACCCTTTACTTCTACCTATTCCCCCCCTATCTTCAAGACTTTTTATTATCCTAAGTAGTTGTCTATAACTAATGCCAAAATACTCACTAAGCTCATTTAGAGTAGTATATGTTATTTGACCATTATGTTTTGTTAGGTAAGTAGCTACTAAATTTTCACCTTTATAATTTATTGTATTTAACATATGAGTATTACTCCTATACAATTTACCACTGCTTTTTTTAGCTAAAAATTCCCAAAAAGAAGCTTCTTTTTTTAGTTTGTTACTTATTATATCAAAGGGTAAATGAATAGTAATTACTCTTTCATTTGCAATACAATCAAATTGAGATTTTTTATCAACTAAAAATTCAATATCTCCAATTATGTCAACAGATTCAATAAGATTAACATAGAGTTTTTTGCCTTCAAAAGTATTAGCAGAAACTTCTACTTTTCCTTCTAATAAAAGTATGAGGGTATTTAAATTTTCATTTGCATAGATTAAATGCTCACCTTTTTTATACTCTTTCAATTTAATTCTTTCTAAACTTTTTAAAAAAAATAGCTGATGTTTATTTATATAAAATTCTAGATTCATATTTCCTCCATAAAAATAAATTTTATCACAAAAAACAAAATTTAAAAAGGAAAATGTGTCATATGTCATATAAAAATTAACAAAAATCGAATATTATTATTTGTAATTGATTTTTAGGAGGTTAATGTGAAATTTAAAGTTATTTTAGCTACATTAGTTTTATTTGCATTTGTAGCATGTGGACAAAAAGAAGAAGGAAAAAAAGGACCAAAAGTAGGTTTGGTTTTATCCATTGGGGGATTAGGCGATGGGAGTTTTAATGATTCTGCATATGAAGGGCTTACAAGAGCTAAAGAAGAGTTGGGTATAGACTTTAGTTATGTTGAACCTAATACACCAGCAGAAATAGAAGATTATATTAGAGATTATGCAGAAAATGGATATGATTTAGTAATAACAATAGGTTTTTATATGGTAGATCCATTAGAAAAAGTGGCAAAAGATTATAAAGATGTAAAATTTGCAATAGTAGATGGTTTGGTAGAGGGAGATAATGTTGCTAGCCTTAATTTTTCTGAAAAAGAAGGTTCATTCTTGGCAGGAGTACTTGCAGGACTAGAAACAAAAAGCAATAAAGTAGGTTTTATTGGTGGTTTAGAAATACCATTAATTAAAAGGTTCGAAGAAGGATTTGAAATGGGTGCAAAATACATCAACCCAGAAGTAGAAGTATATAATGCTTATGTAGGTGGAGGAAGTCCTTTTGCTGACCCAGTAAGAGGAAAAGAAATTGCTTTGTCACAAAATAGTAATGGTGTAGATATTATTTTCCATGCCAGTGGAGCATCTGGGATGGGGATATTTGAAGGAGCTAAAGAAAGATCATATTATGCTATTGGTGTAGATAGTAATCAAGATAGTTTGGCACCGGGATATATTCTTTCAAGTATGTTAAAAAGAATAGACATTGTTACTTTTGAATTTGTAAAAGACTTTTTAGATGGTGATTTTGTAAAAGGCGAAAGAGTTTATGGAATCAAAGAAGGTGGAGTAGCACTTAGTGATATGAGATATACAAAAGACAAAATTGATGAAGAAACATTTGTAAATCTTGACCAAGTAAGAGGTATGATAATAAATGGAGAGATTAGTTTTTAATCTCAACATCTATAAATATATAAGATTAAAGACTGATTTTTTGAAATCAGTCTTTTTTTACAGGTAAATTATAATTTTTTTAGATGAGTAGAAATAAAATATATTTATCTTTATAAATTACTTGATTAATGGGGTAAAAAAACACTATTCTTAAAATATAGTACTTTTGAATATTTAGTATTAAAAAAATAAAAATTAATTTTATAATAAATATTTTAATTTTAGCATATGTTGATTTTTACTGTGAAATCAAGTAATATAAGAGGTATAGTTGCGTGTTATATTAGGGGGGAAGATGGAAAGAGAAAAAAGTTTGTTTTATAAGCTGAAGCTTCTGGTTTTGCGAGAAGTTACAGCTATTATTTCTATTGGTTCTTTTTTATCTGTAGTAATAAATACTTTTAACAGAAGACCAATTAGTAATATTATTGCACCATTTGTTTTGGGAATAATAACTCTGACTTTACATATATTTACTAGGAAGAGTAAGAGTGTAGAAGGAATTAGACTAGGTTTGATGATATTTTTATGTAATATATACATACCTTTAGGCTGGTATACTTCTCCAGGTTCAACTAGTGCATTTCCGTATTATACACTGGGCATATTGTTCATTTGTGCATTTTTAATAGAAAAAAAGAAAGAACTTTTGATAACAGCAATATCAGTTGTACAAATTCAGTTATTACTCTGGTATGAAACAGTTCATCCAGCAAAATTTTATACATATGATGATATTGTATATAGGTCATTTGATTTGGGAATAAATATTACAGCAGTTATTATAATTATTGTATATATCCTACATAAAATAACAATGACTTCTCTAAAAAGAGATGAAGAATTAAGAATTATGTCTATAACAGATCAACTAACAAACCTTTATAATAGAAGGTATATTATTAATAAATTAGAAGAAATATATAATGTTTCACAAAAAACAAAAGAGGAATTTTCTCTAGCTATACTCGATTTGAATAAATTTAAATTTATAAATGATACTTATGGCCACTTAGTTGGAGATAAAGTCCTTGTAGCAGTAGGAAACTTGTTGAAATCATTAAATGGTGATGATTTGTTAATAGGTAGATATGGTGGGGATGAGTTTATGCTTATTTTTAAGAATACAACTTATACTGAAACAAAAGAATTTATAGAAGAATTAAAGAAAAAATTTAAGTATTTAGAAAGAGATTTTAAAGGAATAAATTTGGAATTTAGCATAGGACTTTGTAGTAACCAAAAAAACACACTAGAAGAGATGATACATTATGCTGATAGACATTTGTATATTGATAAAGAGAGAAGTTAAACTCTCTTTTTTTATTTTTTAAAAAACTACTATATGAGAAAGAAAAAAAGAAAGTATAATTTTTATAATAAACTTTATTTTCTAACTTCTTTAAATGTTAATAAAAGTTTAGTATGCTAATGATGAAAATACTAAATTATCCTTTTGAAAATTGTATCAAAAATTAACCAAAAAAAATTTGAAATGACTAGAAAATAAAGGGAGAGGTCTAGATTAATTATGCTATTTATGATACAATTATGCTAGTGTAGACAAGTATGATTTAATTTTTGGCACATTAGGAGTTTTTGATGAAGTATTTTTTTTACAAGAGTTTATACACAATATATTACTTGCTTATTTTGTTAGTTAGAAGATGGAATAAAGACCAAATGACTAACTCTAGATTATCTATCAAATTCATTGAATTTAATAATAAAAGAGTATTGAAAAAAGCATTTGGAAAAGGGATAAAATCAAGTGAAGTAGCTATACTTCTACCTCATTGCGTCCAAAATTATTCATGTCCTCACAAAATAACAAGTGACATAGATAACTGTAAAAGTTGTGGGATTTGTAAAATAGGGGATATAAAAAGGTTGAAAGATCAGTATAAATTAAATGTAAAAGTAGCAACAGGTGGGACTCTTGCTAGAATGTTTTTAAAGGAACATAGACCCAAATTAGTATTAGTTGTAGCATGTGAAAGGGACTTGGTATCGGGAATATATGATGCTTTTCCAATGGCATGTTATGGAATATTTAATAAACGTATAAATGGTCCATGTTTTAATACTGATTTTTTAGTGGAAGAAATTGAAGGGGTTTTGAAACAGCTGAATAAAATTGAGGGGAGGATGGCTAATAGCTAACTGATTATGAAAAAGAAGATATTATTAATAGCCATATTAGCAAGTTTATCTCAAAATCTTCTTGCTAGTGACAGAGAAGATTTAAAATACATCTATAAGTTATTTCAAAATAAGGAGTATGTATTATCTATTGATGAATTAGAAAGATTTTTAATAAAATATCCTAGCTCAGAGCACTATAGTGCTGCTCAAAATTTGCTAGGGCAAAGTTATTATTTAAGTGGTGATTATGCCAATGCAAAACTTAGATACAATACTTTGTTACAATCAAATTATAGTGATGAAGCTAACTATTACCTTGCTTTAATAGGAATTAAAGAAGGGGAATATACTGCTTCGGAAGCATATGTACTTAAGATACCTATGGGTAACAAGTATAGAGAAGCTGGTCTATATCAGCTAGGAGCTACATTATATAAGGAAGAAAAGGTAGTAGAAGCTACAAATATATTTAATAGAATTAGAAGAGAAAAGGGACCATATGAAAAACTGGCATTATTTAATCTAGGACTTATTTCTTATAACAAAGGTGAATACTTTAGAACTTCTGTATATCTAGAAGAATATCTAACAAAAGAAAAGAATGATTTTGATAAACTTGCTCCAGCAAACTATATGCTTGGATATTCATATTATCAAGTTGATGATATAAATAAAGCTCTTGAATTTTATGATATAGTAGAAAGAGAGTATTATACTTCTACTTATTACCCTAGGGCAGCAAGGGATATGCTCCTTATTTATATAGGTAAAGATAATGAAGAAAAGATAGATTATTACACAAATGAATTAATAGGTAGTGATTTTGAAACATTAGCTTACCAAAATACAGGAAATTATTACTATAAAAAGAGTAATTTTGCAAAAGCAGAAGCATCATATGAAAAAGCCCTTGCAAAAGGAGCAAATGATGATATTACATATTTATTAGGAAGAGCAAGGCTTAGTCTTAATAAAAATGAAAGTGCTTTATTTGCTTTTGATAAATTAAAAGGAAATAAAAAATATTTAAATGAGTATTATTACTACAAAGCTTATATACTGTTTAATCAAAAAGAATATGGAAAAGTTGTAAACTTATTACAAAGTATAGAAGAAAAAGGTCTTAAAAAAGACTTTGAAAATCAACTTTATTATTTTATAGCTGACTCTGCTTTTAGTATAGAAGAATACAGAACAGCTAGAAAATACTATACATATATTTATGAAGAAAGTAAAAAGCTGGAAGATTTGTATAAATTATTCATAGTAAATAATAGAATGAAAGATATTATTGATATAGAAAAATTATATACTCTTTATAACAAAGCTTATGCAAGTGATAGAGAATATAGAAAAGATATATATTTAATTACAGGAAACTTATTAGTAGAAAATGGTGAATTAGCAAAAGGAGAAAAAGTTTACAAAGACTTTTTAAGTAAACAAGAAGATGAAACTATAACTGAGAATTTGGTAACAGTACTTTCTAGACAAGGTAAGTATGATGAACTTCTTGTATTCCTTGAAAAACTTGATCCAACACCAGAAAATGTTTATTTAAAAGGATTAGCTTATTTAGGTTTAGGAAATTTTGTAGAAGCTACAAGATCATTTAATTATCTGATTAATAGTGGAGAAATATCTGAAGAAACAAAAGAAAAAGCTACAGTTAAACTTATAGAAACAAGTTTTGTAAGTAAAGATTATGAAAAAACATTAAGTAATATAGAAATGTATGATAAAAAAGCTTATAAACTTGCAAATGAAGAAGTAGAAAAAAGTAGAGCTTTAGCATACTTTAGACTTGGGAAATATGAAAATGCTAGAAAAATCTATGAAGAACAACTTTCTAATCCTGAAAAATCAGATTTTGCTAGATTTATGATAGCTGAATCATATTATAATGAAAAAAACTATGATAAAGCTAGAGAAAACTATCTAACTTTATATTCAACAACTAAAAACAGACAATATGCAAAAGACGCAGCATACTGGCTCATTCGTATAGAGAGTTTTGAAGGAAATTATGGAAAACTTGAAGGAAGAATAGATGGATTTAGAGTAGAGTTTCCTAATAGTGAATATGAAGAAGATATTACTTATATCCTAGCGAGTGCACACCTTTTAGAAGAAGAAAAAGATAAAGCCATTAAAGAATATGAAGGTCTTTATACTAATACAAATAATCCAAATGTAAAAGAACAGAGTGCAAAAACACTTACTGAACTTTATTTTAATAATGGTAATACAGCTAAAGCTTTAGAATGGAATGATAATGTAAAAGATAAAAACTTTAGAAGTCTTTGGTTAGGTGTAATCTATGAAAAAGCTGGAGAGATAGAAAAAGCTATAGAAAGTTATATAAGTATAAAAGATAATAAAGAATATGGAGATATGAGTAACTATAACTTAGGAAGAATATATCTTGCTAGGGGCGAATATGAAAAAGCAAGAACAACTCTTGAGAGAGTATTAAGTTTTGATACAAGTAAAGTAAAAGACAAAGCTCAATATAATATAGGTCTTAGTTATGAAAAAGAAGAAAACTATACAAGAGCAATTGCTTCATTTATGCGTATAAAACTACTTTATACTGAAAGTGATATACAAGATATTACCCTAATAAAATTAGCTGAAAACTATGAAAAAAGTGGAAATGAAGCTAAAGCAGTAGAGAGCTACAGAGAATTTTATGATAATTATAAAACATCTCCAGATTATGCTTATGTAGTAGAAAAACTACTTGTTTATGCAATAAACGGAGAAAAAATAGATGTAGCTAAGAGTTATTATAGCGAATTAGCAAGGCTAAATAAAAGTCATGCAGAGCAATATAAAGAATACTTAGGGGGAGAATAATGAAAAAATATATTATATTTACTTTTTTAGTAAATGCTCTATTTATAAATGCTCAAGAAGGATTTGAAGTTAATAAAGAAGTAGAAGGTATTAGTACAAAAGTTTATGATGAAGGCAGAGAATTAAAGGAAGAATTGTCTGAAATAGACTTTAATGATATAGACCTTAAAGATCTTGGTATAGAAGCAGAAATAGGATTTGAAAAGGATATTTTAAGCGTAGAAGATTTATCAGAAACATTTGGAACAAGTTATGACTTTTTAAAAGAAGAGATAGGAAATAAAGTTTCAAATATACTTGATAGTAACAGAAGAGATAATTATCTTTATTTTGGATTTGCTGGATTTAATGAAATAGACGGTTTAGAATATGGTCTTCAATATGGAGATAGTTATGAAGACATAGACTATAGAATTAAATTAGATAGAGATGTAAAAGGTGAAGATAGAAAAAATAGTAATGTTAGTTTAGACAGCCTTAATGTTTTAGTAGATTATAAAAAATTAAAGAGTGAATTTGATATAAAAATATTAGATGAAAACTATCCTGGTATGGTTAATTCAATAAGTCAAGTAGAATCAAGTAGAAAATTAGCGGAGTATAGTGCAGATTTTAATTATACACTTTTTGAAGAAAAAGAAGATATGGCTAATTTGAATGTTGATATCTATCATGCTGAATCTGATTCAGTATCTCTAAGCACAAGTGAATATACAAGACAATGGAAAAATACTAATGTAAACCTTTGGGCTGAGTATGAAAAACTTGTTAGAGATGAAAGTGCTAATCATTTACTTGAAGGAAGATTTGGTTATTTATATGACGAAATGTACACAGGTGAAAGTGGAACACTTTATTTAGAAGGTAGAGACAGATTTAAGATTGAATCATTAAAAGACTTTGATTTTAAAGCTGGTCTTGCACTTGAAAGTTCTACTAAAGAAAATATAGAAGATGAATTTAATTTTTCTGCTGATTTTGAAGCAAGTAAAAAAATAAATGATAACTTGAGTATCTATGGAATTGTAAAAAAAGATAATAGAACTAAAAGTAGCAAAGATATAAGAGATGAATTTAATTATGTAAATGATATAGTAGCATTTAATGAATTAAAAACAGAAGATAAATATCAAGGAACATTTGGTGCAAATTATACTTATGAAAATTTATTTGTAGAAGCATTTACAAACTTTAATAGTTCAACAAATAAAATATATTTTGAACAAGTAGAAGTAGATACAAATAGAGAAAATGCAATAATTGCTAGAAATTTTGGAGATACTTTAAACTGGTTTGATTTTGGGTTTAAAGGTACTTATATATTAGAAAATAATCTAAGAAGTGAACTTAATTTGTTATATACAACTCTTGATAAAATAAGTTATATACCACAATTAAAAGCAAATCTTGCTACAGTATATGAAATAGATAAGTATGAAACTAGATTAGTAATCAATTATAACGGGGATATGTATGCTAATCTAAATAAACAAAATGAATTAGACTCATTTGTAACTGTTGACTGGTTTAATGTTTATAACTTTAGCCAAAATGTAAATGGTTCATTTGGAATAGAAAATATTTTTGATCAAGATAAAGAGGTTATGAGTGGTTATCCAATAGATGGAAGAAGATTTTCATTAAGATTTAATATGAAATACTAGGAGGAAATATGTTAGATATATTTAAAAGTGGTGGACCACTAATGTACGTAATTTTATTATTATCAATTTTGGGATTTGCAGTAATTGTAGATAGATTTATCTACTTCTTTACAAAAGAAAGAGGAAATACTGAAGATATTAAATTTGAGCTTGAAAAAGCAATTAAAGGAAGAAATAAAGAAGAAGCAATTGAACTTTGTGAGTTATACTCAAATTCAAGTTCAAAAGTATTAAAAGAAATAATTACAGAAGTAAACTTTGGTGAAGAAGTTAAAGTAGATATATTAGAAGAAAAAGCAAGAGAAGTAGCTCTATCTATGCTTCCTAAACTAGAAAAACATATGTGGTTACTTGGAGTTACTGCTAATGTAACACCACTAGTAGGACTACTTGGAACAGTAAGTGGAATGATAATAGCATTTAAAGATATAGCAAAAGTAGGAACAGGAAATCCTGAAATCTTGGCTAGTGGAATATCACAAGCTCTAATAACTACTGCAGCTGGTCTGACAGTAGCAATACCTGCAGTTATTTTTTATAATTATTTTAATAAAAAAATAGATAATATAATAAATGATATAGAAAAATCAAGTGTAGAACTTATTAATGTTTTAAGAAAGAGGTAGAATATGAAAATAAGAAGAGTTACTAGAAGAAGTGAAGGTTTAAAACTTGATTTAACTCCTCTAATAGATGTAGTATTCTTACTTTTAATCTTTTTTATGTTGGGAACAACATTTATAGACATTAATGCAGGGGTAAAGATAGATTTACCCCAATCTACTATAAAAGAAATCTCAGATTATAAAGAGATATTAGTAGCTATAGACAAAGATAGAAATCTTGAAATAGCTTATAAGGATAGTACAGGTAAGAGGATGAATAAAGAGATAAAAATGACTGATTTAGAAGGAGAATTAAGTACTCTTATAGAAAATAGTCAAGAAAAAAACGTTATTATTAAAGCAGATAGAAGTATAGACCACGGAACTGTGGTAGAAATTATGTCTACAGCTAAAAATGCAGGAGCACTTTCACTTGATATAGCAGCTGAAGAAAAAGAGTAGGTGACTTATGTATTATACAGAAAATAATAATAAGGAAAATTTTAGATTTATGATAATATTTTTATCATCTCTTCTACTCCACATTGCACTTATACTCCTAATTCCTACAGTATATGAAGAATTTAGGATAGAAGAAGTAAAAGAAGAGAAGATAAGAGCTTCTTTAGTTAGTTTTGCAGATGAGAAAGAGAAAAAAATAGCAAATACAACAAAAGAAGTAAAGAAAAAAGATGAACAACTTAAAAAAGAAGAAGTGAAAAAACAAGAAGAGCCTAAAAAAGTAGTTGAAGAAAAGAAAGAAATCAAAAAGGAAGTTGTCGAAAAAGCAAAAGTAGAAGAGAAAGTAGAAGTAAAGAAAAAACTACCTGTTCTTACTGGACCTGTTCGAAAAGAAAGAAATCTTGATATTACAAATGTAACAAGTACTAAAGTTGAAGGAGCTCTTCGTGAAGTTAATAGTACTGAAGATGTTAAGATAGAAACTAATATTGATGAAAGTCTTGGATTAAAAGGTGAAGACAAACTTGATATTAATATAGATGAAAGACAACTTAGAGAAGTAGATGAGAATATATCAAATGGCGATTTTGAAAAGGTAAAAATCGGCGAAGATTATACTGATGCTACAGCAATTACTAATTTGAAAGATAATATTAATGCAATAAAAGATATAAAAGGTACAGATACAGAAACAAAACTACCTAAAAATATAGCTAATTATTCAACAAATGTAGATGGTGGAATGGTAGAATTTAGAAAATTCACTAGCCCAAGTTATCCTGAATCTGCTCTTTCAAATGCACAAAGTGGAAGTGTAGAAGTAGAGTTTGATATAAAAGGATCTATGACTATATTTAGGGGAGTTGTAGCAAAAAGTGGATATCCAAGTATAGATAGAGCAGTAGAAGAAGCTGCTAGAACTTGGCAATTAGAGATTAAAAAAGACGGATTATATGTAGATGGTAGGGTAAAAGTAAAAGTTGAGTTTGATTTGAAAACTAAAAATTAAAGGTTGGTGTTAACTTTGAGAGTATTAGGAGTTATGCTTTCTAAAAAAGAAGAAGATGAGTTACAAGGAAAGTTTCAAGGAAATATAGGATTTATAGATAATTTTTCAGATGTATTTGAAGAAGTAAAAAACAATAAACCTGATGTGATAATCTTAGAAGGTGATGAACTTAGTTATGTAAAACTTCTTGAAGTAATAGAAAGAATTATTAATTTTCATAAAAAAGCAATTATTTTTATAGTAGGAGAAAGATCTAATATGAAGATAGTTGCAGGTAGTATAAAAGCAGGAGCTTATGATTATATATTAAAACCATTTAATGTGGATACGCTAACTAAAATAGTTGAAAAAGCTGTAAAAGACTTGAAGTTAAAAGCAGAAAAAATAGAGTACAATAAGGAAGACTTGGATGAAGTCCTTATAGGAAATACAAAAGAAATGGTAGATATATATAAAGTTATTGGGAAAGTTTCAGATACAAATGTACCTATACTTATAAGTGGAGAAAATGGAAGTGGAAAAGAACTAGTAGCTAAATCAGTTCATAATTTTAGCGACAGACAAGAGATGACTTTTGTAACAGTAAATTGTGCCACTTTGCATGGGGATATATTAGAAAAGAAATTTTTTGGATATGAAATAGATACTTATGAAGTAAATACAGCTGTGCAACAAGGTTATTTGGAGCAAGCACACAATGGTACCTTATTCCTAAAAGAAATAGGAGAACTTAATCTTGATATGCAAGCAAAATTACTGTCTGTATTACAAGTGGGAGAGTTTAGCCGTATTGGTGGTTCTCATATACTAAAAGCAGAAGTAAGAATAATTGCTTCAAGTAGCAAAAATCTTGAAGAATTAGTAAATGAAGGTAAATTTAGAGAAGATTTGTATCATAAACTAAAAGTAGTAGGTATAGATGTACCACCAGTACGTGAGAGAAAAGATGATATTCCTATGTTAGTAGATAGTTTTATTAAAAGATTTAATGAAGAAAATGCTCAAAATATCAAAGGGATATCTAAACCAGCTCTTAAAAAAATACTTAAGTACGAATGGCCAGGAAATATAAGAGAGCTTAAGAATACAATAAAATCTAGTATGGCTCTATGTAGAGGGAATAGTATCTTAGTAGAAGATTTGCCAGCAGCAGTAATAGGTGCCAAAATATCTAAAAGACACGGAGATATACAAGATTGGGTACTTGCTGATTGGATAGAAGGTGAAATAGAGATACTTAAACAAAGTAATCAAAAAAACTACTATGGAAATATAATTAGTAGGGTAGAAAGAGAACTTATAAGACAAGTGCTAGAAAGTACTAATGGTAAAAAAGTAGAAACAGCAGAAATATTAGGAATAACAAGAAATACTCTAAGAACTAAAATGAATAATTATGGCTTAGAGTAATAAGGAGGAAATGTGAACCATATTACTTTATATAGAAAATATAGACCAAAAGATTTTTCAGAGGTAGCAGGAGAGGTAGAAATAATTACTACTATAAAAAACTCTCTAAAGAATAATCGTATGGCACATGCATACCTCTTTACTGGTCCAAGAGGAGTAGGGAAAACTACAACTGCAAGACTAATAGCAAAAGGTCTTAATTGTATTACAAATGGAATTACAGATAATCCTTGTAATACATGTGAAAACTGTTTGGCTGTAGATAAAGGAAACTTTATAGACCTTATAGAAATAGATGCTGCATCAAATAGAGGTATAGATGAGATAAGGTCATTAAAGGATAAAATCAATTATCAACCAGTAAAAGGAAGAAAAAAAGTCTATATAATAGATGAGGTTCATATGCTTACTAAAGAAGCTTTTAATGCACTTTTAAAGACTTTAGAAGAGCCACCTAGTCATGTATTATTTATCCTTGCAACAACAGAACCAGATAAAATATTAGATACTATTATTTCTAGATGTCAAAGATACGACTTTTTGCCTATGTCTCTTGAAGAAATGGGAAATAAACTTGATGAAATAGCAACTAGTGAAGGAATAAAGATAGATAAAGAGAGTTATAGACTCATCCACGAAAAAGCTGGTGGGAGTATGAGAGATGCTATATCTATCTTAGAAAAGATAATTAGTTATTATTTAGGTGAAGATATAGATAAAGAAAAAGTTGAAAAAGCTTTGGGAGTAATACCTAGGGCAAAATTAGAAAATTTGTATGAACTTATAGCAAAAAATGACCTAAAAGAAGCTATGGTTTTACTTGATAAACTTTGGGAAAATGGTATAGATGTAGAAGAGTTCTTTAGAGATTTTGCTTATTATCTAAAAGAACTTATTATGGAAGATAATAATTCATTAGGTATAGATAGAACAGTTGGGATAATAGAAGAGATATTTGAAGTAATAAATAGATTTAAGTATGAAGAAGACAAAAGATTATTAGGGTATTTAATCCTTTATAAAATTAGTCCAAAAAATATAAATAAAGAAAAAGAGATAGTTTATATAGAAAAGGAAGTAAGTAGTCCAAAAGTAGAAGTAATAGAAAAAGTTGTAGAAAAGATAGTAGAAGTACCTGTTGGAAGTGTAGAAAGAACAACTGAA
The DNA here is from genome assembly GCA_964536535.1 of uncultured Fusobacteriaceae bacterium. Taxonomy (GTDB): domain Bacteria; phylum Fusobacteriota; class Fusobacteriia; order Fusobacteriales; family Fusobacteriaceae; genus CAZFBB01. Next base: position 20,574 of record CAZHXU010000001.1, on the reverse strand, counting down.
AATAGAGAAGATATTAATCTAGACTTGAACTTTATTAAATCAAAATGGGCAGAAATACTTCGTGAAGTGGGAAATAGAAAAATAACTCTTAAAGCTTTTTTAGATAGGGCAATGGTATCTAGGGTAGAAGGGGATACTTTAGTAATAGCTTTTTCATCAGAAGCAAAATTCCATAAAGAGATGATGGAAAAAAAAGAGTATGGACAAGTGTTAGAAGATGTACTAAAATCTAGTATAAACAATAATATAAAAGTAGCATATGAAGTAGTTGGGGAAATAAAAAGAGAAGAGAAAAACAAAGGTAAGGGGCCTTTAGTTGAAAAAGTCTTGGACTTTTTTGAAGGAGAAATAGTCGAATAAATAAATATGTGGGTGGTCTAATGAAAAATAATATGGATCAAATGGAGATCTTAAAAAGAGATTATGAAATCTTGGAAAGAAAGTATGCAGAAAAGAGCTTTAAATTTTTAGCCATTAACCAAACAACAAAAACAATAGCTAAAGAAGATAGTATACCTAGTTTAAAAAAACTTATTCTTGATATGTTATTTGAAGTTAGTTTGGTAAAAAGAGGACTTTGTTTTGAAATAAAAGATAAAAAACTTACTTTTAATGGAAGTAAAAACTGTTATACCCCCTATGATAAAATAGGGATAGATATGAAACAAAGAGAAGAAGAAGAAGCTTTGTTAAATGGTGTAAATGTTATTAAAATATCTAGTTTGAATGATAAAAATGTACTTCCAGAGATATTTAAAGAATTTGATGAAGGTTTTTGTCTTACTTTTATGGCTCATAACTCTGATTATGAAACTATGTTTATAGTACTTGGAGAAAAAGCTTTTGGTTCATATAGTGAAGTAGATGAAGAGTTTTTGATTACTATCAGAGGTCAAGTGGAGATAATATTAGAAAATGCAGTAAAAAAAGCTATGATAGAAAGAAAAAATGCCGAATTACTTGATAAAAACTTTAATTTGGGTCTTATTAATGCCTTTTCATCAAAACTTAGTACTACTCTTGAAGTAAAAAAACTTCACGAATATATAAGAGAACTTTTAGAAGAAAAATTTAATGCAAAAGATATTGCTATTTTTAACTATGATGATGAAAATGAAAGATTTTTCTTAGAAAGAGAAAATGAAGAAAACATAGTTATTAATAACATTAGTGAACCATGTAAAGTACATGTTTTGGGTGGAGTAATAGATAAAAATAAAGAATTAGTTAATAAAAGTAATTTTTATAAAGAAATATCAAGAGTATTTGAAAATAGTAAAGAAGGAATACCATATATTATTCCATTAGTTTCAAATAGTAATTTACTTGGTATAATAGCATTTAAAAGTTTGGTAGATATAGACTTACCTCTATTAGAAACACTTAGAGGTCAAATATCAGTATTTTTGTATAATGCAACTTTATATACTATGGCAATTACTGATTCTATGACAAAATTATATTTACAAACATATTTTAAAGAACGATTAGATCAAGAAATAAGAAAATATGAAAGATATAATCAAGAATTTTCACTTCTTATGTTAGATATAGATTATTTTAAAAAGTTTAACGATACTTATGGTCATTTGGCTGGAGATCTTGTTATCAAAGAAGTAGCTAAAATAATAAAAGATTCAGTTAGAAAATTTGATATAGTAAGTAGATATGGTGGAGAAGAGTTTGGGGTAATGTTGCTTGCAACAGGACCAGAAACAGCTCTACTTGTAGCAGAGCGTATAAGAAAAAATATAGAAAAAAGATTGTTTATTTATAATGAACAAGAGTTAAAGGTAACAATAAGTGTAGGTGTAGCTCATATTAGTGACTGTGAAGAACTGGAGTACAATGCATTTATTAACCTAGCAGACAAAGCTCTATATACATCAAAAAATAATGGTAGAAATAGAGTAACTCTTCATCAAAAAGAAGAGGGGAAGAAAGAGGTTTAAGATGATTTTTTCATTAATAAGAGCTTGGGCATATGCTTTTTTTGCAATTATGCCACCATACTTTGGTTTTTTATTTACTTCACATATTATAAGAGAAGTAGATAAAAATAGAAGAACTGGTTTAGCAATAGCTTTTTCGGCTTTTGTAGGAATAAGTGTTTATATAGCACACCCAATATTTATAATGATATTTTCGAGTATCTATGGTATAATTTTACTCGCATATTTTTTCTTTGAAAAATATCAAGTAAAAATAGGGGAATTTGATAAGAGCGTAATTACTACTATGATTTCAATTTTATTAATAATTGGAGTGTATTACTTTAATAAAGAGTTTATAGATACTACATTAGAAACGGCGAAGAATATAAGTGTAGAAGCTTTATCTGAAAGATTTAGTGAAAACACAGCACTTATAGAAGAAGCAATAATAAATTCATTTAAAGCAATATTTAAAACTTTATTTGTATATGTATATTTTACTTATTTAGTGACAGTTGCACTTGTAAATAAGGAAAAAGAGAGAAATTGGAAACTTAGTTATGTTCACCTTTTATGGTATATAGGTGCATTTTTATTAGGTAAATTTACTAATGTAAATAATATAATAATTGATAATGTACTTGGCATAATACAAAGTGTGTATACTATATATGGGTTTAAAGTAGCAATAGATATAGTAAAAAGAAAAGAAGGCGAAAAGGGAAAAATATTAGGAGTAATCTTTGGAGGACTTTTATATATGTTATCCCCAGTTATACTATTTGTATTAGGATCACTGGGAAGTTTTGACCTTTTCAATAAGAATAAATTAGGAGGAGAATAGATGGCAAAAGTACAAGTTATACTAACAGAAAATGTTGCTGGACAAGGGAAAAAAGGAGAAATTGTAAATGTATCTGAAGGATATGCAAGTAATTTCTTAGTTAAACAAAACAAAGGGATAATTGCAACACCTGAAGAACTTAAAAAACTTGATGCTAAAAAAGCTAAAAAAGCTAAAGCGGAAGAGGATAAAAAAGTAGAAGCAGAAGAAGAAAAGAAAAAAATTGAAAGTAAAACTCTTAATTTAAGTGTTAAAGTTGGAAACAACGGAAAAGTATTTGGAGCAATTACAGCAAAAGAAGTAGTAGCTGAAATTGAAAAAGTAACTGGAATTAAAGTAGATAAGAAAAAAGTTACTGCTAACTTTAAGAGTACAGGAGAGCATACTGCAGAAGTAAAACTTCATCCTGAAGTAAAAGCACAAGTAAAAGTAATAATTAGTGGGCAATAGTAATACTATGCCCTTTATTATTCTAAAAGTGAGGGAGTATAATGGATATTGAAAAGTTAAGAACTGTACCATATAGTTTGGAAGCTGAAAAATCTGTATTAGGTGGAATTTTGTTAAAACAAGATGTATTAGAAGACTTAGTAGAGATATTAAAGATAAATGATTTTTATAAATTAGCTCATCAATATATCTATGAAGTAATGCTTGATTGTTATAATACTGGTCAAGCTATAGACCCAGTAATACTGATGGATAGACTTAAAAAAAAGAATAAGTTTGAAGAGATAGGTGGAGAAGAGGTATTATACGATATTATAGAATCTGTACCTACTGCAGCTAATGTTATAAACTATGCTAAGATAGTAAAAGAAAAAGCAACACTTAGAAGTCTTATGGACATTGGATCTCAAATTGTTGAAATGGCCCAAGAAGGTTATGAAGAAGTAGATACTATACTTGATAAAGCAGAATCACTTATATTCAAAGTAAGTGAAACTAAAGAAAATAAAGAAGTTGTTAGCCTTCGTGAACTAGTTGGTCCAGAGCTTGATAGACTGGAACAAGTAGTAAATAATAAAGGTGTAACAACAGGGATAAGTTCTGGATTTGCATCATTTGATAATATGACAAGTGGATTTCATGATTCAGACCTAGTAATCCTTGCAGCTAGACCATCTATGGGGAAAACGGCTTTTGTACTTAACTTGGCACTGAGTGCTGCAGTTAAACAAGCAAAGGGTGTATTAGTATTCTCTCTAGAGATGAGTAATGCTCAGATATTCCAAAGATTACTTGCTATAGAAGCAAAAATTCCTATTAGTAAAATAAGAAATGGATTTATAGACGAGCAAGAATGGGGTCAACTGGGGATAGCAAGTGGTAGACTGGCTAACTCGAATATACAAATAGCCGACGTTCCTAATGTAACAGTACTTGAGATAAGAGCACTTGCAAGAAGAGCAAAAGCAGCAGGGAAACTTGATATGATACTTATAGATTATCTGCAACTTATAAAAGGTGCAGGTAAGGGAGAAAGTAGACAACAAGAAGTATCTGATATATCAAGGGCACTAAAGGGAATTGCAAGGGAGCTTAATGTACCAGTAATAGCTCTGTCACAGTTATCACGTGCACCTGAGCAAAGGGCAGATAGAAGACCTATGCTAAGTGACCTTAGGGATTCGGGAGCCATAGAGCAAGATGCCGATATGGTTATGTTCCTTTATAGAGACGAATACTATAATGAAGATAGTGAGTTTAAGGGAATAGCCGAAGTAATAATTGGTAAACAAAGAAATGGTCCTGTTGGAACACTTAAACTAGCATTCTTAAATGAGTTTAATAAGTTTGCTGATTATACAGACCAAATAGACTAATAGATATTGAGACCTTTTTGGGTCTCTTTTTTATTTAGTTATATTTGAGATATAAAAAATTTATAAGATGAAATTTGATGTTATTATTTGTTTTTGATAAAAGTGTATAAGTCTAATATTTTCATTACTTTTAGAAGAAAGTTGAAGGCTAATTTATAAATCTTGATTTAAAATTTTTAATAAGATATAATAAACTTATTAAAAAATACACATAAGGAGAAAGATGAAATTTATAATTAATTATATTAAATCAATGAGATTATATTATGCATTTGTAACAGGAATACCAGGGTGGTTGGGAGTAGCATATTATGAGTCTATAGTGAATGAATTGAAATTAGAAGAATTAGGATTAAAAAGAAAACTTGTTATACTTACACTTTTATTTTTAAGTTGGGGTATAAATCAGATTGTTAATGATTATTTGGGATTGGAGGAAGATAGAATAAACGCTCCTGAAAGACCTATGGTAACAGGTCAGTTAAATCCTAAAAAAGCATTGTTAACAAGTGGAATAATTCTTTTTTTAATTCTTGTTTATACATATTTTTATCTAAGTCCTTTGGCTGTAATCCCTTTGATAGCAGGAGTAGGGCTTAATGTAGTTTATGAATATGCCAAAGGCAAAGGAATATTGGGTAATATAGTTTTTGGAGTAATGATATTAACAACTTCATTTTTTGGTATGTTAGCAGCAGGAAATCTACCATTAATGCCTTTAACAAAGAATTTGTGGGGTGGATCAATATTAATTATAACAATAAATGGAATGATGACTTTTTATACTTATTTTAAAGATTATAAAGGAGATAAAAAAGCAGGAAAAAAAACATTAATAGTAAAATATGGACTAAAGAAATCAAAATATTTATCATTAATAGTTTCTGTAGTTCCTACAACATTATTTCTTATTTTATATAAATTGGGTGTAATAAAAGGAAATGTAGGATTTGTATTTATCTTTTTAGGAATAGTATCTACATTTTTATTTTTGTGGACAGGAATCTTATTTTATTTGAATCCAATAGGGGAAAAAACATATTTTTCCTTAGAAACAAATTTTAAAGCTTGTACTTGTTCACAAGCAGCTTTATTAGGTTTGTTTAATGAAAAATTAGCTTTAGTTTTATTTATATCATCATATATTTTTGTTGAATTCTTATTTAGTTTGTACAGTAATAGTAGGGCCTAACATGAGTATATTTCATGAAAAAAAAATAGGAGATATAAAGTTTAGTAATGGATTATTTAGGTCAGCTACTTTTGAAGCTATGGCAGATGACCAAGGATACATAACAAAAGAGTATGAAATGTTGTACAAAGATTTGTTTGACCAAAAAATAGGAGGGGTAATTACAGGTTTTGTTTATATAATGGATAATGGAAAAGCTATGCAGCCAAAACAGGCTGGTTTTGATAATTATTCCAAAGTCAAAAGATATAAAAACCTGTGTGATTATGCAAAAGTTAAAGGAGTTAATTATTTTGTTCAGCTTGCTCATGTAGGTAGGCAAACAAAATCATATAGGGTAAAAGATATAGTATCTAGCTCAAGTACAAAATCTTTTTATTTTGGTGAAAGGGCTAAAAAACTTGAGAAAAAAGAAATAGAAGAAATTATAGAAAAATTTGGAGAAGCAGCATTACATGCAAAAAAGATAGGTTTTACAGGTATACAGCTTCATTGTGCTCATGGTTATTTGATACATCAATTTTTAACTAAAGCTATTAATAAAAGAAAAGATGAATATGGAATAGGTAAAGGTAAAATAGCAACGAAGTTTTTAGGTGATATTATAGATGAAATAAAAAAAGTCTGTGGGGATACTTATCCTATTTTAGTAAAAATAAGTGGCAGTGACGATTTGAGACCAAAGTTTGATAAAGAGGAACTGGTAGAATTAATAAAATTTTTGGATGAAAAAAAAGTGTTTGCAATTGAAATAAGTTATGGAACTATGGATTATGCTTTGAATATATTTAGAGGAAAAAGTATACCAATTAGTGAAATATTAGAGCACAATCCAATATATAAAATAGAAAATAGATTTTTGAAAAAAACTTGGAGAATATTTATTTATCCATTAATGAAGATAAAAATAATAGATTATAAACCTATGTATAATTTGGAGTATGCAGTAGAAGCTAAAAAATATACAAATATACCCATTATTACAGTAGGTGGATTTAGAACTATGAAAGAAATAGAATATGCTTTTTGTAAAAAAAGAATAGATTTTGTTAGTTTATCCAGACCATTTTTATGTGAAAGTGATTTTTTATCAAAATTGAAAGAGAATAAAGAATATAAATCAAAGTGTATTAACTGTAATATCTGTGCAATTATGACAGATTCGGGTAAAAAAACAAAATGTATATTAAATAAGGGAGTAAAAAATGAGAATAGAAGATAGAATATTAGAAGTAGTGAAAAAAAATATGGAGAAAAAAGTAGAGTTTGAAATGGAAGATACTATAGAAAATATAGGTGTAGATTCACTTGGAATAATGATAATAACTGATGGAATAGAAGATGAATTTGGAATTATATTAGATAGAGATAAATTAGACACAGAAATGACTATAAATCAATTAGTTAATATGATAAAAGAAAAGGTAAATTAATGAAGAGAGTAGAAGCAATATATGAAACACAAAAAATAAAAGAAGAAACATCTTTTGATCCCTATTATAGTTGCTTAGATTCTGCTTTGTCAGATAAGATAATTATTGAAGGGAAAGAATATATAAACTTGGCATCAAATAATTATCTGGGCTTAGCAGATGATCAAAGGGTAAAAGAAGCAGTAATAGAAAGTATAAATAAGTATGGGGTTTCATTATGCGGAACACCTATAGCTGTTGGTTATAGTAGTGTAGGGAAAAGGGTAGAAAGAAGACTGGCAGAGTTTGTAGGAGTAGAAGAAACGATATTATTACCATCTTGTTACCAAGCTAATAATGGTATTTTTGATATGTTAGCAGAAAAGGAAGATATAATTATTTTCGACCACTATATTCATTCTTCTTTATTACAAGGGATACAAAGTGCAAGTTGTAGAAACAGAGCTTTTTTACATAATAATTTAGTCCATCTAGAGGGAATATTGGAAAAAGCCCAAAATTATAATCATAGATGGATAGTTACTGAATCTGTTTTTTCAACAGAAGGTCAGTTGGCTCCAGTAGATCAACTGTTAGATTTGTGTGAAAAGTATAATTGTACATTAGTAGTTGATGATTCACATGGAATAGGAGTAATCGGAAGTGGCGGTAGAGGTGCACTGAAATTAAATGGTATAAATAATAGTAAAAGAGTAGTATATACGGCATCTTTAGGGAAAGCGATAGCAAATCTTGGGGGAGTAATAGGTGCAGATAAAGAAACTATAGAATATCTTAGATACTACTTTCCACATTTGATATATTCTACAGCACTACCTCCTATGGTAATAAGCGGAGTAGAAAAAGTATTAGATATATTAAAAAAAGATTATGAAGAAATAAATAATAAAGTTTGGGAGTATAAAAAATTAATTGGAGAAGCTTTGGTTAAAAAAGGTTTTGAAATAGTAGAAAGTAAATCACCAATTAATTCTATTATAGGTGGAGATAAGATAAATACTATAAATATTGCAAAAAAATTCTTTGAAAAGGGCATATTAGTAACTCCTTTTGTTGAACCATCAGTACCACCAAAAGAAGGAAGAATAAGAATAATAGCAGGAGCAAACTTGACAAGCGACACTATAACTAATGTTATTAAAATAATAGAGGATTTATAATGAAGTATCTAATAATATTTAATCCAAAATCTAAAGGTGGAAAAAATGCCTATAAAAAATCATTAATTAAAGAATATTTTGAAGAAAAATCTCTAGATTTTGAATTGTATGAAACTAAATCTTTAGAAGATGCTTATGAAAAATCATTGGATGGAAATAAAAAAAATATAGATGTTATAGTTGCAGTAGGTGGAGATGGAACTATAAATAAAGTAATAAATGGATTTTATAATGATAAAGGAGAAAAATTATCTGATTCTAAATTAGCTATAATTTATACAGGTACAAGCCCTGATTTTTGTAAATCATACAATATACCATTAGTTTTGGAAGAAGCTTTGGAAGTAGTAACAAAGGGGAAAATAGTAGAAATAGAACTTGGTCAAGTAGAATATATAGATAAAAAAGTAGTATCATATTTTGCATGTTGCGCTAATATAGGATTAGGAGCTGAGTTAGCCAAAAGGGCAAATAGTGGAATAAGGTCTTATATAGGAGATTTTTTAGGAACATTTGTATCATTATTATCTATACTAATGAGTTATAGGGGAGATACAGTTGAAATAAACTATGGGGATAAAAAGAAAATAATAAAGGATTTTTATAATATCTCTGTAGGCATAACACCATTAATTGCTTCTGGAATAAAAGTAAAAGATGCAGTAAATAGAGAAAAAGGGAAGTTTTATATAATGATAGTTAAAAAAAGAGGGATAAAAACTTTGATAAATTCTATCTATAAAATATATAAAGGAGACTATATTAAAAAGGATAGGGGCATAGAGCTAATATTTGCAGAGGGAGTAGAAGTGAAATCAAAAGATAAAATTAAGTTAGAGTTTGACGGGGATCCCCAAGGAGAACTACCTTGTAAGATAGTCGTAGCAAGAGATAAACTAGAACTTGTAGTAAAAGAGGTATAGATGAACAATTTTGAAGGGAATAGTATAAAATTAATTAGGAGTTTATTTGATAAAAACCCAGATCAGATAAACAAAATAAATGAAGCCGATTCAGAAGTATTTAATATTTTTGGACAAAAGTTATGTATAAACATAGATGAATTTTCTAAAGAAGATAGGTTTTTGGAAATGAATCCTTATAGGTTAGGATGGAATATAGCTACAGGAACACTTACAGATATATATGTTACGGGAGGTATACCAAAACATTATTTACATAGTATGGTTTTAGGTCAAAACTGGAAAGATGATTATTTGATGGAATTTTGTAAGGGTATATCTGATGTATTAAGAAACAATGAAGTAGCCCTTTTGGGAGGAGATTTTGGAAAAGCTGAAAGTTGGAGTTATACAGGAGTTGCTTTGGGGCAAGTAGAAAAACCTATATTTCGTAGTGGAGCAAAAGAAGGAGAAATAATATATATTACAGGAGCTATAGGTTTGGGTAATCTCGAAGCTTTTTTTTCTTTTTTACCCAAATGTGATTATTCAAAGTTAATAAAAGATAAGTTTGAAGTATCAAAAGAAAAAGCAAAACTGCTGCGAAAATACGGAACAAGTGCTATAGATACTAGTGATGGTGTATTTAACTCTTTGGAAATACTTAGCAGAGAAAGTAAGGTAGGGTACAGTGTGAAAAATCCTTTATTAAATAAAAAAGGTAGAAGACTGGCTAAATTAATGGGAATAAATCCATTAATACTTTTTTTAGGTGAAGCAGGAGAGTATGAACTATTATTTACTCTAAAAAAAGAAGATGAAGAGGATTTTTTGAAGGAAGTAGAAGAAAAAAATCTGAATTTTCATAAGTTAGGATACATATTAAAGGAAGATAAAGAGCTTGAATATGAGGGGAAAAAGATAGACTTGTCTAAGATAGATTTTAGAGCACGTGATTTTGAAAATATAAAAGATTATATAAAAAAAATTAACAGATTATAGGAGTATGATTATGAATAGAGTTGTAGTAACAGGATTATGTCCTATTAGTGCAGTAGGAAAAGGAAAAGAGGAATTTTTTGAGGGCTTATTTGAAGGGGAGAATAAAGCTGAAAAGATACCTGCCGAATATGAAAAAAACTATAAATTCACTTCTACCTACAGAGTACCAGCACCTAATATAAATATGGAAGACTTAGGATTAACGCCTGTATATAATAAACTTTTAGGCGGAAACTCAAAGTATGCTGTATATGGTAGTTACAAAGCTCTTGAAGATGCAGGCTTTGATATAATAACAAAAGACAAAGGATTTGGAGTAGATATAGATGCAAAAGTGATTTTAGGTCTTGGATTATCTAGTGTAGGAGAATGTTTTGACGGGTATGAATCTCATGTGAATAATATAGGCAGATTTAATAGATTATCTATACCACTCATTATGCCCAATGCAGCATCTGCATGGGTATCTATATTATTTGGTTTGGAAGGTGAAAACTATACCTTAAATGCTTCGTGTGCATCGGGTACATATGCTATTGGAAAAAGTTATGAAGAGATAAAAGAGGGAAAAGCAAAAGTAGTAATTAGTGGAGGTGTAGAATACCTGAAAGACGGAAGTGGAACTTCTATGAGGGGATTTGATACTCTTGGTGTATTAACAAAATCAGATAGGGGTATAGCAGAACCATTTTCACAAAGTAGAAGTGGTTTTTTGTTTTCAGATGGTGCAGGAGCTATATTAGTATTAGAAGAGTTAAATCACGCTTTAGAAAGAGGTGCAACTATTTATGCTGAGATAGTAGATTTTAAAAAAAATAGTGATGCATTTAATATAGTAAAGATAGAAGAAAGTGGGAAAAAAATCAAAGAACTTATGAAAGAAATAACTAGAGGGAAAGAGATAGATTATATAAATAGTCACGGGACTGGAACTATACTTAATGACCAAGTAGAAGCAGAAGTAATAAAAGAAGTATTAGGTCAGAAACCCTATGTTAATTCTTCTAAGGGGATATTGGGTCACAACATAGGAGCAAGTGGTGCACTAGAAGCAATCATATGTGTAGATGCTATTAAAAATAGTCGTATACATAAAAACCATATAAAAAATCCTATAGAAGGGATTAACTTGCCATTGGAAGATATTAAGGTAGAAGTGAATAGTGCTTTAAGTATGTCTTATGGTTTTGGTGGGCATAATGGTGCTTTGTTATTTTGGAAGTATAGCTAATGAAAATATTAATAACAGGAGCAAATGGATTTATAGGTCATCATTTAGTAAGGATATTTTTGGAAAAGGGATATGAAATAAGAGTTTTGGTAAGGGAAAATAGTGATTTATCTCTTTTAAAAAAATTTGATATAGAATACTTTTATGGTGACATTAGAGATACAAAAAGTTTGAAAAAAGCTTTGGATGGTGTAGATGGATTGATACATAATGCTTCTTTAGTAAAAGATTGGGGTAATTACAAAGATTTTTATGAAATAAATGTAAATGGAACAAAAAACATATTAGAAATCTGTAAAAAAAATGAAATAAAAAAAATATTAATAACAGGGACAAATTCTGTTTATGGAGAAGAAAATAATCATATTATAAAAGATGAAAGATATAAATTAGATTCACATTATAAATATACTTTAGATAAAATTTTTCCATCAAAGATGAATTATTATCGTGATACTAAACGTATGGCAAAAGAGTTGATAAACGATTATGCTATTAAAAATAAGATGAATATAGTCATAATAGAACCAGTTTGGGTCTATGGTGAAGGTGAAGTTAATGGAGGTTTTTATCAATATATAAAAAGTATCAAAGATGGAATGAAAATTATGCCTGGAAGTAAAAAGAATAAATTTTCAGTTATATACGTAAGAGATTTGGCAGATATATACCTGAAATTATTTGAAGCAGAAAATAGAGGAGTAGAATCTTATTTGGCTACAAATCCAGACATAAAGTATATGGATGAGATATATACTACTTTTTGTCAAAAGAGTAGTTTGAATAAACCTAAATATATAAAAAAGGGATTAATATATCCAATAGCTTTTTTAATAGAAGCATTTTACACTATATTCAAAATAAAAAATCCACCTTTATTAACAAGGGCTAGGATAAATATGTTTTATGACAACATTGAATATAGGGGGCTAAAGGTAGAAGAGAAAATAGGGCCTATCAAATATACGTCTTTGGAAGAAGGAATAGAAAAAACAGTGAACTGGTATAAAGAACAAGGGTTAATATAGGAGGGAATATGAAAGAAGTAAGTGCTTTTGGGAAAAAAATCATAAATTTTAAGATAATAATAGGTGTGTTCTTTCATTATTTGCCAGATTATTTTGGGAGAAAGTTTGAAGGGAAGTTTTTTAAGTTTTTAAAGAGAATGTTAGTTTTTTTGGGTAGTGTTCAGAACAATAAATTTCTTAAAGACGGAAATAAAGCCAAAATTGGTCTTTATATACCAGAGTATCCATCTAAAGCTTTTTTTAGAGCAGCAGATAAATTTAAAGTTTTCCATGAAAAGTTACCATGTGTTACAACTCTAGTTTCTATAACTTCAGCATGTAAGTTTAAATGTAAACATTGTTATCAAAGGCTAGATATAGGTAGGGATGTTGACATAGACAAATTGGTAGAAGCTATAAAAACTATGGTAGATAAAGGAATAGCTTTTTTTAATATAGAAGGTGGAGATCCATTTATAAAGTATGACAGATTAAAAGCCCTGTGTCAGACAATAGATAACAAAGGGGAAATATGGGTAAACTCTACTGGAGATGGAATTACAAAAGAGCGATTGGCAGAATTAAAAAAGTATAATCTGAAAGCTATAATGTTTTCACTTCATGATTATAGAGAAGAAGTATTAAATGATTTTATGGGACGTCAAGATGCTTTTGAAAAACTTACCAATGGAATAAAACTTTGTAAAAAAGTAGAAATAATGGCTACAGCAAATGCTTGTTTGATGAAAGAAGATTATAAAAATGGGAAGTTTGAAGCTATTATGGAAAAAGCAAAAGAGTTAGGAATAGAATATATTCAACTAATAATGCCTAAACCTTCGGGAGCATGGCTTGGTAAAAATGACTATAAATATTCATATGAAGATTTGGATATACTAAAGAAAAAGGTAAATATGTATAACTTGGATAAAAAATACATAGATTATCCAAGCATATCAGCACAAGCTATAGAAGAGGATAAAAACCACTATGGTTGTACAGCAGGAGGAACGGATAGGTTTTATCTAAATGCAAAAGGTGATGTGCAACCATGTGAGTTTTTGAATATCTCTTTTGGAAATATACATGATGAAGATTTTGAAATCATCTATAATAGAATGAGAAAAACATTTGAAAAGTGCATATCATGTTGGATTTGTGAAGAAAAAGCAAAAGATATCTATAAATTATATAAAGAAAACAACTTAGATACGTTGCCACTCCCTTATAATTTGACAAAAGAATATTGTAAAGATTTGGAAAAATATCCTAAGACAGATTTTTATGATAGATTGGATAAGATAAAGTAGGATGTAGGGCGAATCAACGAAAAGGAAGATGAAAATAGGGAAAGTAGGAAGTAGGATAGAGGGCGAATCAACGATTAGCCCGTACAAAGGAAGAAAATAGAAGTGAAAAGTAGAAAGTAGGGAAATAGAAAGTAGAAGGTAGGGGCTTATGGAAATAAGCCAAAGAGATAGAGAAGAAAAAACGTCAACGAATAAGGAAAGTAGGAAGTGAGAAATAGAAAGTAAAAAGTGGATGAAAAGGGTAGGGCAGATTAGCACCGATTGGCATAAATGAATATGTGAAAGAAAAAGAATTTCTAGGGGATTTTGAGTTTGAAAGAATCTTTGAAATAAAAGAGTTTGATGGAGAATTAGATAAACCTCTGAATATAAATGAAATAAATGATGAAAAATTGACTTAAATCATGTAAAATTTAAGAAAAAACAAGTTAGATATTATATAGGAACTTATAGGAAGAAAAAAAATTAAAAGAGTTTCAAGAAAAAAGAAGAGAGAGAGGCGTATCTATAGTAAATAGAAATAGGTTTAAAATTAAAAGTATACAAAAAAAGTAAATATTGACTTTTTATTTAAAGATACATATAATATATGTTGGAAATAAAAATTGAGGTGAGTATGATATGAAAAGAGCTGAAGTTTTGGCACCAGCAGGAAATATGGAAAAAATGAAGATGGCATTTCACTATGGAGCAGACGCTGTATTCCTTGGTGGAAAGATGTTTAATCTGAGAGCAGGAAGTACTAACTTTTCTGATGATGAATTAAGAGAAGCAGTAGCTTATGCACATGCAAGAGGAAAAAAGATATATGTAACTTTAAATATAATTGCTCATAACAAAGAGTTAGATTTGTTACCAGCATATGTAAAAACACTGGAAGAAATCGGAGTAGATGGAGTAATCGTTGCTGACCTTGGAGTATTCCAAGTAGTAAAAGAAAACTCGGATATCCCAATAAGTATCAGTACACAAGCAAGTAACACAAACTGGAGATCAGTAAAGATGTGGAAAGACCTTGGAGCAAAAAGGGTTGTACTTGCTAGGGAAATAAGTCTTGAAGAATTAGCTGAGATTAGAGCTAAAGTACCTGATATAGAATTAGAAGCATTTGTACACGGAGCTATGTGTATCGCTATCTCTGGTAGATGTTTGCTTAGCAACCACATGACTGGTAGAGATGCAAACAGAGGAGATTGTGCACAAGCATGTAGATGGAAGTATAAATTGGTAGAAGAAAAAAGACCTGATGAGTATTATCCAATCTATGAAGATGAACATGGAACTCATATATTTAACTCAAAAGATTTGTGTACTATAGATATGATAGATAAACTACTTGATCTTGGAATAGACAGTCTGAAGATAGAAGGACGTATGAAGGGTATCTATTATGTAGCAAATACAGCTAAGATATATAAAGAAGCTGTAGACTTGTACTACAGTGACGAAGAGTATGTTTATAATCCAAAATGGTTAGAGGAACTGCAAACTATAAGTCATAGACTTTATACAGATGGCTTCTACCACGGACGTCCTGATGAAACAGCTCAAAACTATAATGACAGAAATTCATATAGCCAAACACATAAATTAGTAGCAAAAGTTCTGGAAGTAGAAGAAGATGGCGGAGTTGTAATAGAAGTAAGAAATAGAATGGTTGCAGGTGTGGATGAAATAGAAGTAATCAGACCTAAAGGAGAACCATTAAAGATAAAAATAGACAAATTTATAATTACTAAAACTGGTGAGGAAGTTGACGCAGTAAATCCAAATACGATTGCCAAAATATATTTGGATGAAAAAGTAGAAGTAATGGATATGTTTAGGATGTTAATCTAATATTTAGATAGAGTAGAAGAGTTTGATTTAATCAGACTCTTTTTTTATATTTAAATAATATTTTATATGTTGAATATTATTTAAATAAATGTTAAAATTTTTAGAAATATAAGAGTTTATGATTATTTTTAAATAAAAAAGCTAAATGAAATAAAATTGGATAAAAGAGG
The DNA here is from genome assembly GCA_964536535.1 of uncultured Fusobacteriaceae bacterium. Taxonomy (GTDB): domain Bacteria; phylum Fusobacteriota; class Fusobacteriia; order Fusobacteriales; family Fusobacteriaceae; genus CAZFBB01. The sequence continues at coordinate 4,724 of CAZHXU010000001.1, read as the reverse complement.
AGATAAGAAAAAATGAAAAATATTATTTTAATGTTTATAGCAATTGTTTACATATCATTTGGTGATATAGCTAAGATACATCAAGAAGCACTCAATATATATAGGGAAGGGAATGTGGTAGAAGCTATCCAAATCCTAGAGGACTACGGAATAGAGTACGATGAAGTATTTAAAGAGGGAGTATCAAATAAAAAAGCAGCTATGATACTTAATGATTATGCTTATTTTTTGATGAAAGTAGAAAGGTATGAAGAGAGTAAAGATTATCTACTATATGCGATGAAATATGATGAAAATAGAACTTCTATTTACTATAATTTACTTGAGTTAAGAGATAAAGTTAAAGGAAATAGTTATGATGAAGAACAAGAATATGCTAAAAAATATTTAAATCTTACTAAAAAAGAAAAATATATTAGTTTTGATAAGTTTGATAATTTTTCATTTGAAAATACTCCACAAGAAATCCGTGATGTGCTTGTAGATAGAGATATAAAGAAAGTATTCATAGAGAATAAGCTACTACCAGATAGTTATATAAAAAAAGGATGGCAATCATATAATGAGGGGAACTTATTAAGAGCAGAGATGTTATTTATAAGAGCTCTTGATATGGATGAAAATTATGCCCCAAGTTATGAGGGCTTAATAAGTGTATATATGAAAACTAATCAAGAAATGGAAGCTAAGGAGTACGCAAGAAGATACTTCTTATTAGTGGGAAAAGAAGAAGATGTTTATTTGAATGAAAAGAATGAAATAGTATTAACAGACAAGATACCTGAAATAGTAAAATCTAATTTAACTAAGGAAGAACAAGTAGAAGTTTTATCAACTCTTGATTATATACCTAACTTATACTTAAATCTTGGAGAAAAATACATAGAAAAAGGTAAACTAGACGAAGGAAAGGAATATTTGAAAAAGTATTTGGAATATAAGAGGAATAATACTTTTGAGTATACAGGGACAATACAGAATTATAGAGAAAGAAGGATAGTACTACCTGTAAGTATCGAGAAACATTTAAACAGGTTAGAAATACTAGATATTATCTATGCCAAAGCTGGTATAAATCTAGAGGATGAAGTAAAAAAAGGTGATATTTTTATTGAAAAAGGTGAGTATTTTATCTCATTTAAAATTAATGAAAAAACAATAATTGACCCAATAGAGAGTTTTTTACCAGAAGAACTCCTATACTTGAAAAGAGATGTAGATTACATTTATAAATATGCTATAAATACTAGAAAAGTCTATTTAAATAAACCTGAGATGATTAAACACCTTTCTCTTCTTAAGTATATGCCATATTTAGAAGATTTAGATATTTCAACTCTTGGTTTAAAAGATATAGAGTTTATGAGGGTGATGCCATTTAAAAAAAGTTTGAAGATAATCACATCAAAGGGAAATATGATAAGTGATTATTCACCATTGGGAGAATTTCAGAATTTGAAGATGATAGATGTGTATATTAACTCAGAATTCGAAGAAAATAACATTGACTTAACCTACTTAAATAATTGCTTTTCTCTTGAATGGATAAGTTTTAGAAATGTAAATTTTAAAGTTAATGATTTGAGTTTTTTAGGAAATAAACCTAGATTAAAAAACTTTGCATCAATTAGGTATACTTCCTTAAATGGATTAGAGAAAATGAAAGGGTATAATTTATATTTTGAAGTAGCACCACTATCTGAAGAAGAATTATATAAGTATGAAAGTGTATTTAGTTCTGGAATGTTTTATGAACTAGCAATGTATGAAAGTAGCTTTAGAATACTTGCGTCATCTGATTTTAGAGAGTTTTTATTAGATGTACCAATATGGATAATTTATCATATAGATGATAACGGAGAGATAGAAGAAATCGAAGAGATAAAGGATTATGATAAACAAGTATTGTTAGATATATTCGGTGAAGAAGGAGAGTAAAAATGAGTTTAAGTGAAGATGTTACATATGAATTTAAAGAAGATTGGATAAAGCTCTTTGAAAACGGTCCTCTATATAATTATGAAAAAAAATCAGTAGGTTCAAGTAGTTTGTTAAAAGTTCATTTTGATGGAGTAGTAAATTATGCAGTAGGTTATGGACTAGATTTGGCTGTAAGAGAATGGGGTGAATCAACAACAGAAGACAGTATACAATACTACTTGGATAAAGCTGTGGAAGATAGTGGTGAAGAATGGAGTTATGAAGATAAAATAACATGTAACTATACTAAATATTCAGAAACAATAGTAACTGTAGGAAGAGATAGTAATGTTACGGAAGGTAGTGAATCTATAAATAAAGAGTATACTTTAAAAGAAATTATAAAAAAGTATAAATCTGATATTGTTGAAGGATTAGAGAAAAATAGCGAAGAACATCAATTTTACCTATATGTAGTTAGAAAAGGGTTTAGTACGTTCCCAGATACATTAACTTTTGATAATAAAACTAATATTTTGAGAAGGTATCCTGATTTAGCAGGAAATACTTATTCCTTTAGTACTGTGGCCAAAAGAGAAGTATACTTGAAAATAAAAAATTTATTTGAATCTATAGTGAAGCACATGGAGAAGTTTTCTCTTCCAAGCAAAAAGTTTGTACAATCTTTATTTAAAGTAATGTATCCAAAATACGAGAACCTAACTAAAAATAAATTAGGTCAAGAGAAGTATAATAAATTAAATGATTGTCAGAAGTATGCTTTAGTTTCTATGGTATATAATGCAGGATCTGGAGTAATAGGGAACAATCTAAAGAGCCATATAACTAATTATATAAAATATAAAGATGAAAGCAATAAAGAAAAGGAATATTATTATAGAACATATGCCTGGGCTGAAATTCAATATGCTAGTAATTCAAGTAAGAACTATGGATTGGCTGTACGAAGGAATAGAGAGGCATTATTATTTGGATTAGCAGATGATAATAGTGATTTTATTGGATTAGAAATAAAGTCAGCAGATGAAATTGATGAATTTTGTAATAAAGAATTGGAAAAAGTAAGTAAACTTCCATTAGTAGCAAAAAAAGGAATAAAGTTAGCTTTGGAAGGTATTTCTGCAAATAAAAGTAGCGTTACTAATTTAAAATATGCTTCTGACTATGAAGAGGCTGTAAAAGAAAATGATGAAAAAAATAGAACAATAAAGATGTGTCTAGCCTCTAAGCTATATGAAAAGGTAGAATCTAATCTTTTAGTTTATAATTTTATAGATATAAATAGTTATCTTTCATTATATCACTTAGACTTTATGAGTATGGATAGTTATGCACAAAGAGCTATAAATGAGAGTGAAGGTGAAAAAGAAGTTGTTATATTTGAAAAAAATAAAAGTTCAGAACAGTGCGAAACATCTAAAAAAGTAAGTGAATTGAAAGAGGGAGATTTAATTTATCTAGAGGAATCAGAAACATTATTAAAAGCCTTAGTTAATCAGTTGAGTGATAGCGAAGAAGCTAGCATAGAAGATATAAAAAATTATATTGAAGAAAGAACTGGTAAAGAAATAGATAGTAATAATGAAGAGTTAATGAGTAAGATGTTAGAAAATTATACTAAGCTAAAAGAAGGCGATTATAGTTACCTCGTAAGACAAGAGAACTTTGATATGTTAAGAACTTTAGAGGGTAAGATAGGTTTTAAGGATTTATTCTTCTATATGCTAAGAGTAGATAAAGAAAATAAACCACTCAAATTTATTAGTAGTATATTTGAAGGAATAGAATATAATGAAATGAGAGATTTAGAATTAGGTAGTTTAAAAGAAAACCATGAAGATGATGAGTGGTACAAGCTTTTAAAATCATATGAAGATGAGGAAAAATTAAAGATAAGCACAAATACTGATTATAGGATAGCTAGAGAAGTTTTGGACATACTTCTTATAAGGTATATGGAAAAGAGATTTAATGCTAAAATAGGAAGAGTTTTAGAAAATATATTACTTGAATACCATAAAGAAAATGTTATTACCCTTCATGGAAATAATGGAATGTATAACAAAGTGAATGGATTAGTATCTAGTGGGAAAGTAGATGTATTTATTTTTATAACTAGTTATGATAATGAAGAAAAATTAAAATATTATTTTGAAAAAATGAATGAATCACTCAATAAAATTAAGAGGCAAGATAGAGAAAGAGAATATTTATTTTATTTGAAGAGTTTTTATGAAGAAGACAATTTTTTAGTAGGAGAAGAGAGACTTAATGATTTAGATATGGCTATGGAACTAGCAAAAGGTCACAGTGCAAGTGCAAATTGTATTTCTTTTATCGAGAGTTTTTATGATAGAGTTGCATTGATTAGAAAAGAAGCGAGATCACGTGGTAGAATTATTGATGATGTTTCTGATGCATTAATAGTAGAATATTACGGAGAAGGTGAAAATGGTCGAGTAAAAAGTGACTTGATATACAAAGTAGCTATAGCAGTGCTTGAAAAAACTAATTTGAGTGTTTTTCAATTGTCTAAGAGCATGAATCCAAATGGAGGAAGTTATCAAGTAGAAGATTCGTCAAATGATGTAAATAAAGTTTGGATAGATTATAAAAAATTATTAGAAAAACTTATAAAAGATGATTTTGATAATTATAGAAAAAATGGATATATTGGAAATAATACGATTAATCCTCCTGAGGCAATAATTGACGAGTTGTTAAGGGGTTTTACAATATTTTCAAATAGGCAAAGTCATTATTTCTTTAAATCTTTTAGAGAA